>JALNXR010000181.1 GCA_023230265.1 Bacteroidales bacterium
TCATGATGCGCTCATGGAGAGGGCGGCCTCTGTCCTTAGGAAAACAGTTATGGAGAGATATGGAGATAAGGTTAGTTATATATTGGTTGCAGGCCCCGGGAATAATGGGGGAGATGCACTTGCCCTGGCCAGGCAGCTCTCGGAGAGAGGATGCAGCTGCAGGGTGTTGCTGGTTGCAGATCCTTCAAGGCTTCCTGAACCGGCTGCAACCAACTACAACCGGTTAATATCTATTGCTTCTGTACCGGTCTTTGTGGCAGGGTCTGACGGCAAAATCCCGGAGGATTATTTTGGACCTGATTCACAAAGATCTGATACTGGCAAAGTGGTAATTATAGACGGACTCTTCGGCTCAGGATTGAACAGAAGGCCGGAGGGAACCGCTTTGGAGATTATCAAAAAGATCAACAGTTCCCGCGCCGTAACTGTCTCAATAGATATTCCTTCGGGAATGAACGGGGAGGATAACAGGGAGAATGATCCTTCTGGTGTTGTAAAGGCTGATTTGACTATAACCTTTCAGTATCCCAAATTGTCAATGTTGCTGCCCGGATATGGATCTCTCTGCAAAGAGGTGGTTGTGGCGGATATTGGCCTTCATCCGGAAGCACTTTCTGATTTTAGAAGTGATTATTACTATACAACAGAAAAAGATATATTGTCAATCATAAAACCAAGGGAAAAGTTTTCTCACAAGGGAGACTACGGATCGGCATTGCTGATAGCCGGTTCCCGGGGGAAAGCCGGAGCTGCGGTAATGGCATCCCGTGCAGTATTGAGATGCGGGGCCGGCCTGCTCACCGTACATCTTCCCTCTGAATGTCTCAGCGTTGTCCAGACTGCTGTTCCGGAGGCAATGTGTTCGGTTGATACTTCCGCAAATATTATTACATCTCTGCCTGTCACCGGAAATTACTCTGCAATTGGGGCCGGCCCGGGACTCGGAACAGATCCTCAGACAGGTACAGCACTTTACGAATTAATTGCATCCCGCCCAAAGCAGCTTGTATTGGACGCCGATGCAATCAACCTTATTTCAGCAGATAAAAAGATTTTGGAGATGTTACCTGCAAATACAATTTTAACTCCTCATGTAAAGGAGTTTGAGAGAATGGCAGGCCCTTCTCCTGATCCTTACTCCAGACTGCTACTTCAGCGGGAATTCTCCATGAGATACAAAATTATAATTGTCCTCAAAGGTGCTCACTCCTCGGTGTCACTTCCGGATGGAACCATACATTTCAATAGTACCGGCAACCCCGGAATGGCAACCGCCGGAAGCGGAGATGTTCTTACAGGAGTTATACTCTCCCTTCTTGCACAGGGCTACCCGCCAGATTGTGCTGCGATTGCAGGGGTGTTCCTGCACGGACTTGCAGGGGATCTTGCAGCATTGGAAAAAGGAGAGATATCTCTGATGGCAGGGGACATAGCCGGGTACCTGCCGCACGCGTTGAATATCACACTAAAAATTTCACAAAGTAGAACGCGATAAGCAGGGAAACGATCAACTTTAGCCCCACACCTGTCAGAAAACCCAGGAATGAGCCTACACCTGCCTTAAGTGCAAGCCTGCTGTCAGAGCCTGACAGCATCTCACCTATGACCGCACCTGCAAAAGGGCCTATAATGATTCCCAGTGGTCCAAGGAATAAACCCACAATCAATCCTGCAGTTGCACCTCTCACACCTGCTTTACTTCCACCAAACTTTTTTGTCCCCCACAACGGGATTACATAGTCCAGTATCGTAACTATCAGTGTTGCAGTTCCTAAGATTATCAGGATTCTCAAAGGAATATCAACCCGGCTGGTGAAATGCAGCAACAGCAAAGCTGCAAAGGAGAGGGGAGGTCCCGGAATTACGGGTAGAATACATCCTGCAATTCCTCCGAGTAGTAGTACAAAACCAATAATTATCAGCAGAGTGTCCATAAAGAGCTCTAATATTATTTCTGTTTGAGAGCTTTTGCATCCCGTTTTGCTCCCGGCCGGGTTATAATGTAATTTTTGTAGTATAGATCTATTTTCAGATATTTTCTTAAAAATCGTTTGCCCCTCTCTTTAATAGTATACCTGTTACATGAAATATCTCTGTCAAACTCCCAGTTCTTTTCTGCTATCCTCTTCTGCATTACTTTTGGATGTGTCCCTTTGAATGGAAGTAATACATCTATGTCAGAGTAATCAAAATCTTCTGCAGCAGAGAGATTTTTACGGATCCACTCCGGGGTGTAGTAAAGGGCAAAAGAGTTGAGCTGTTTGGATTTCATTGTTTTAGGTTCCTTAACCCACCCGTAATGATAGATAGAGGCCTCTACAGGGACAACTCTCAGCTTCTGGTTGTCTCCCTTACGGAAACCCTGAGCATCGCGATAAGAATATATATTATCCTGTTTTCTGATAACCCGGATCTCCTTTTCATACCATTGAGAACTATATCCGACATAATCGTAGGAGCCAAAGAAATGTGTGTAGTTGAAAAGCAATCCGTCCACGGACTTATCGTCAAGATAACGAAGCATACTCTCTCTGATCACATCCAGATATGATTCATGAACAACCTCATCTGCCTGTATATAGAAAGCCCAGTCTGTGTCTTCAGGTATTGCAGCATAAGCTTTATCTGTCTCTTTTGCAAGCACGATCCCTCCTGTTCTTAGAGAATCATCCCATTCCGTGTTTATAATTTTTATCCTGGGATTGTCAATGCTCTTAATCAACTCCAATGTATTGTCCTCCGAATTTCCAACGGCAACAATAAACAAATCACACAGAGGGAGGATGGAGTTTATAGATTCCACAACAGGGTAGTCATATCTGACGCCATTTCTTATAAAAGTGAATCCTGTGACTTTCATACGCCAGCTCTCTTATTAATCTAGAATTCAATGAATTGTCTCCAGAACTTAGAATGCCTTGGGTGAGAAAAACCGTGACAACAAAAGGGTAATCTGTTTTTGTTAAGTTTATAGGAGATGTCAGGATTCATATCAAAGCTGAATTCCAGGGCTTTATGATAATCAGGTTTATATAGCCTCTTCCCTGAGGCTGTTTTGCCCTCCAGGCTCCAGTAGATATCTTCATTGAACATAGAGTATCTCCCCAGCATTTTGATGCATGACACGATTTTTTCCCTGTCCTCTCTTGCAATTTTGTAGAAAATTGAAGTTTTGCGCAGAGAAACACCTCCATTTCCCACATTGTAATATTGTATATCCCTGTCCCTGTATGATTTAAGTTTCAATAGAAATTTTCTGAGACAGACAATTATCCTGTACCACCATTTGGAATGTCTGTTTTTGGGGATCCAGGGAGCTCCTATATAGTCATAACCCAGAGAACACCAGTATTCCAGCTCATCCCGGAAAACGTAACCGTCTGCCTGATAAATAAGGATATACTGATAATCAAGAAACTTTTCATAGAAGAGAGGGGAGAACATTAACCTGTTGTACCCTTCTTTACCCTTAAAGAAGGAGGGGTCAAAAGAGATTACACCTGTACACGGATATGCTTTCTCGATATTCTGCAGATTCAGAGTTACAGGTTTAACAAAGTATATATCGTATTTATCTGCCCAGATAGAAAAACATCTGGATATACTTACCTCTTCTGTGTCTGTCAGAGAGCTTTTGAACAGAGGAACAATGATTGCTGCACTTTTAAACTTCATTTTGAGGTGTTTTTAAGTGGCTGTTTGAAAGTTCTTAAATAAAGAGGCTCCTTTTAGGGGGCAGCCTCTTTACTCTTAAAATGCTATTCAAATTTTTGCAAAAGAAGCTCTGCAAGTTTTATTGAGGCTCCGGACACAGATGTACCGGGCCCGAATATTGCTGCTGCACCGGCTTTGTAAAGTGCGTCATAGTCCTGAGGAGGTATTACGCCACCTACAATAACCATAATATCTTCTCTTCCTAGCCGTTTTAGTTCGCCGATAATCTGGGGTACAAGTGTTTTGTGGCCGGCTGCAAGAGAGGAGACTCCCACAACATGTACGTCGTTTTCAACCGCCTGTTTTGCAGCCTCTTCCGGAGTCTGGAACAGTGGCCCCATATCTACATCAAAACCGCAGTCGGCGTAACCTGTGGCAACCACTTTTGCACCGCGGTCGTGACCGTCCTGACCAAGTTTTGCAATCATTATCCTGGGTTGGCGACCCTCTTTTTGTGCAAATTCTGCAACCAGCTCTTTTGCCTTTGCAAATTCTGAGTCATCTTTGACTTCGCTTGAATATACACCTGTATTCATTCTGATTACTGCTTTATATCTGCCTGCAACTTTTTCACATGCATCTGATATCTCACCCAGAGTGGCCCTTACTTTAGCTGCCTCTATTGCGAGTTCCAGAAGATTTCCACTTTTATTGGCTGCTGCTTTGGTAATTGCTTCCAGAGCCAGGTTTACCTTTGATTCGTCCCTGCCTGCCCTGAGCTCTTTGAGTCTTGCAATCTGAGACTCTCTGACCATTGTATTGTCCACATCAAGAATCTCCAGTGGATCCTCTTTCTCAAGACGATACTTATTAATACCTACAATAGTGTCAACACCGGAGTCAATTCTGGCCTGTTTTCTTGCAGCAGCCTCCTCAATCCTGAGTTTAGGAATCCCGGTCTCAATCGCTTTAGCCATGCCCCCCAGCTTTTCAACCTCCTGGATATGCTCCCATGCTCTTGATGCAATCTGGGCAGTGAGCTTCTCCACAAAATATGAGCCGGCCCAGGGATCCAGGGACTTGGTGATATTGGTCTCCTCCTGGAGGTATATCT
>JALNXR010000182.1 GCA_023230265.1 Bacteroidales bacterium
GTTGTCTCCATAGATTCCATACTTAACAGATTTGTAAAAGAGCTGGACCCGGTCTTTAAGGGGGAACCGGCAAAGCTCACCCTTGAAAACATCCAGGCCAGGATTAGGGGAGTTCTGCTTATGGCCTATTCCAATCAGACCGGAGCCCTTGTACTTAACACATCCAACAAAAGTGAATTATCTGCAGGATACGGGACACTTTACGGTGATCTCTGCGGGGCAATAATGGTAATTGCAGATCTCTACAAGATGGATGTTTATGAGATTGCCAGGTATATAAACTTTGTTAAAAATGTAATACCCGGCTCCACAATCACCAAAGCGCCCTCTGCCGAGCTGAGCCCCGGGCAGATGGATTCTGATCAGCTTCCCCTATATGAAAAGATGGATCCCGTTCTGTATGCACTAAACGAGGAGGGTAAGACTCCTGCAGAGGTAATTGAGTCAGGAGGAGATGAACAGTTGGTGAGAAGGATTGTTGATCTTAAAAGAGGAGCCTCTTTCAAAACACATCAGCTTCCGGAGATGATACAGCTGGGTGACCATCCGCTGCTGCCTGGCAAATGTGTTTGGCTTGAGTCTGATAACTTTTAAAAAGAGAACTTTATGGCATACATAATACTAACACTTGTACTGGTTCTTGTCTCGGTTTTTCTTTTATCCTTTAATGTAATATTCAGAAAAGGGGGTAAATTCCCTGAAACTGAGGTGGGACACAACCGGAACATGAGAAATCTTGGCCTTAGATGTGCAAAATCGGAGGAGAGAGAACTTTGGACAAAAAAGGATAACAGAATAAATAACGGATGCTCATCCTGCGGATGCAGCTCAATTTGCGAAGAAAAATAATGGGAATAGTTGCAATAGTGGGGAGGCCAAATGTAGGCAAATCAACTCTCTTTAACCGTCTGGTCGGGATGAGAAAAGCAATAGTGGATCATGTGGCCGGGGTGACCCGTGACCGCCATTACGGCTTCTGCGAATGGAGCGGAAGAGAGTTTTCCGTTATAGACACAGGAGGCTTTGCTCTCAACTCCGATGATGTATTTGAGAGTGAAATCAGGAAGCAGGTGCTGTTTGCAATTGAGGAGGCGGATCTTATCCTTTTTGTTACGGAAGTGGGCACCGGCATTACAGATTATGACATGGCAATAGCCAATATTCTCAGAAGGAGTAAAAAGAGAGTTCTACTCGTTACAAACAAGGTTGATACGGGTGACCGGTTTTTTGACACACACATCTTCTACTCCCTGGGATTGGGTGAGCCATATGCAATCTCCTCCGCAACAGGAAGCGGAACCGGTGATCTTCTGGACAGGGTACTGGAACTGCTGCCGGAGGACCAGCCGTCGGAAGAGAAGGAGGAGCTGCCTCATTTTGCCATAGTTGGAAGACCCAATGTGGGAAAATCCTCTCTTACAAATGCTCTTTTGGGAGAGGAGAGGAATATCGTAACACCTGTTGCAGGCACCACCAGAGATTCCATAATGACCCGCTATAACAAATTCGGACATGAGTTCATGCTCGTGGATACTGCCGGATTGCGTAAAAGAAACAAGGTAAAAGAGGATCTGGAATTCTACTCTGTACTAAGGTCGGTAAGGGCCATAGAACAGTCCGATGTCTGCATTCTTATGATAGATGCCTCCCTGGGTGTGGAAGCTCAGGATATGTCGATATTCAACCTTATAATAAAGAACCGTAAGGGTTGCGTGGTTGTTGTAAATAAATGGGACACTATCCCGGACAAGGGGGCAAATACAATGAAGGATTTTAAATCTTTTATTCTCAAAAAGCTGGCACCTTTCAACGATCTCCCCGTTATATTTACATCTGTAATTAAAAAACAGAGAATACTGGAGGTTCTTGAGGCAGCTTCACAGGTGTACAGAAACCGGAGTACAAAAATTGCCACATCAAAGCTCAATGAAGCAATGCTTCCCGAGATTGAAAACTATCCTCCCCCGGCAATAAAAGGAAAATTTATTAAAATTAAATATATCACTCAACTGCCGACTCCGGCCCCCTCATTTGCTTTTTTTTGCAATCTGCCGCAATATATAAGAGATGATTATAAGAGATTTCTGGAGAACAAGCTCAGATCTCATTTTAATCTTACAGGAGTTCCTGTTCAGATTTTTCTACGTCAGAAGTAAACAGTTCTCTCTCCTTGACAGGAAGCCTGAAGTAGAAGTTTGCCCCTCCCAGTCTTTTGGATACAGTATAAAATATCTCTCCCTGGCTCTGTTCGACTATGCTTCTGCAGATTGCCAGCCCCAGCCCCGTACCTCCGCTCTTGGTTGTGAAATTGGGTTTGAAAAGTCTGTTGGTAAGATTGTCCGGAACACCCGGCCCGTCATCCTCGACAGATATCTCATAGAAGCCATCTGCCATCCTGAGTGACACCAGAATATTTCCCTTTTCCCTCTTGTCAAGCGACTGCTGGGCATTTGATATCAGGTTCACCAGCAGCCTGGAGAGCTGGGTCTTTCTTGCACGGACAACAGCTTCCCGGCAGGCGCTCTCATAGGAGATCCTTATATTCTCTTTGCCGGAGAAGAGTACTAGCTGCTCCCTTACCAACAGGTTGAGTTCCACATCTCCAAGCTCTTCTGAATAAAAACGGGAAAAACTTGAAAATTCACTGGCAGCATTGGACAGAATATCAATCTGCTCAATAAGAGAGTTTGCCAATGCATCAAACCTGACCGGCCAATCCTCGATCCCCTGCTCTTTAAGTCTTACCAGGTGCTGTATACTCAAACGCATGGGTGTGAGAGGATTCTTGATCTCATGGGCAATCTGGCGGGCCATCTCCCTCCATGCCTGCTCCCTCTCACCCTGTGCAAGCTTTTTCGCACTCTCCTCCAGATCGTCCACCATCTGATTGTAGGAGCTAACAAGCACTCCAAGCTCATCGTTGCGGTTATAATCAATATGTTCCGGCTTCTCGGAGATATCTGTCAGTCCCATTTTTCTACTGATCTGTGCCAGAGGTTTTGCGATGGAGTTGGAGAGTGCAATTCCTCCAAAGAGGGCGGCAATAAGCAGAAGAAGATATATATTTATAATTGTGGCTATTATGGCCGAGAGATCATTGCTCATGCCTGTAAGGGTTGAAAAATAGGGAATATTGGCAATTGCAATAATCTTTCCATTTTGATTGAAAAGGGGTGCGTAGAGGGAATAGTATTCTGTTCCGGCAATTTTCTCCCGGTTTACATACTGCTTTTTGTTGTTGTGGACAATCTCATAGTATGCTTTTGGATTGATCCGGCTTCCCATAAGAAACCTGTCGAAAATCTCCGATCTGGTGGTCCTGAGAAGAACTCCGGAAGAGGTGTAGAGATTGATGTCGGTCTGCACATTGTTGGAGAGCCTGTTCATATCATTCTGCAGAGCTACAGTGTTGAATTCCTGATCATTGTATTTGTTGACAAACTGACTGTAATCTGACAGGGATGTCTGGACAGAACTGAGCTTCTGGGTCATCTGACTTCTGATATTATTATTGTAGAAGTTTATTGAAAACCAGATGCTTCCGGCTCCCATAAAGAGCAATGCAACCACAAGGGAGGTGACGATAAGTATAGTGATCTTCCACCTGAAAGAGTTTCTTGGAATATTGTACAGGTTCCCCCTGCGTCTGTTTGAGGTGAAAACGAAAAATATAAGGGCATAAAACAGGGATATGTACGAAAAGGTTATAAGGTAAGAGAGGGGATTTCTCTCGTAACGGCTGAGAATCACCAGTTTATCGTTGTCATACTTGTTTACGAAATGGATGTATCCCTCCTTTCTGAAGCTTGAATATCCCTGCTGCACATCTATTCCGGGAACGACCGGATAGTTATATTCCCCTTTATAGGCAACAAGTCTGTTGTTTATATATTTACCGTAGGAGTAGTTTTTCGGGACAAGGAAGTTGTCGTGTTTTGTATAACTTAACAACTCTTCCGGATAACCGATTGCCTCGTTTATAAACTTAGAATCCAGCTCCAGGTAGAGCCTGATATTTCCAAGAGGGCCGCTAAAGTCAAAAAATCCGGTATACCCGACTTTTCCGTTGGGATTGTCCATAAAAAAGAACCTTGTACTCCCATATAACGGAGTGCCATATTTTTCTATCTGACTAATAAAAAAAGGATTGCACGGGACCTGTACTGTCCTGTTACCCTCTTGCAGGCTCAGCAGGTCATTCGTTCTGCATTTTGTCAGCCGAAGGTTGTACCTCTGAACAATATTCCATAAATATGTCTCTGATATTCTGGTGCTTACTATTATATCTCCTACCGGATACTGAATCCAGTAGTTAATAAGAGGGTCGTTCTCTATAAGTCTCTCAACACTTCTCAACTGCAATTCAGTGTTAAGATCTCTGTCAGAAGAAAATTTACTTGCAATAACCCTGTTTTGGTCATTCTCCTTCCTGTGCCCCAGAATACTTACAACAGAAAGAGTATAAAGAGAAACCAGCAGGGTGTAGATAATCAGATTCCTCGCTTTGAGCAGGGAGTGCCTTCTGAAAAAATGGAAGAAGAGCCTTGTGAGATGCAAAAGAAGAAGCAGGGCGAGAAACAGCAGAGAATAAGAGAGATAAACCAGCAGAGTGTAGATACTTATTTCATCGACCTTGAATATTTCAAGGACAATACCGGAATTGAGGATGACCGATTTGAGAGTTATGTGAATATAGGGGACCAGTATCAGGGGAAGCAGTATCAGAATTGACCTTATTATCACTCTTGTCAC
>JALNXR010000184.1 GCA_023230265.1 Bacteroidales bacterium
GTATTGCCATAAAGGAGAAATTTCCGCAAAAGATAGTGCTTTATGTCTCTGCACACAGATTCCAGACACAGTATATGGATGCAGTGAACATAAAGAATAAACTTACGGATTTTCTACACTTTTACCAGATGATAGATGTGTTGATTATAGACGATGTCCACGAGTTTTCAGGAAAACCGGGCACCCAGAATGCATTCTTCCATATTTTCAGCCATCTCCATAATCTGAGCAAACAACTCATTCTTACCTCCGACAAAGCTCCGGTAGATCTTCAGGATCTGGAGCAGAGGCTGCTGTCCAGGTTCAAGTGGGGATTGTCGGCAGAGCTGCTGCCTCCGGACTATCAGACAAGAGTTGCAATACTCAGATCGAAAAGTTACAACGATGGGATAGAGCTGCCGGAAGATGTGATATCATACATCGCCTCAAGGGTAAGTACAAATATCAGGGAGATTGAAGGCACCATAGTTTCTCTTCTGGCTCAGGCAACCCTAAACAATAAAGCCATAACACTGGAACTTGCCGAGTCGCTTATAGAGAAGCTTGTGTCGAGGCAAAGAACAGAATATACAATATCGGGAATTCAGAAAACCGTCTGCGATTACTTTAAGATCAGTCCGGATCTCTTTCTCTCCGCATCCAGAAAGAGAGAGCTGGTACAGGCCAGGCAAATCTCAATGTATCTGAGCCGTAACCTGACAAACAACTCCCTGGCAACCATTGGTGCCCAGACGGGCGGAAGGGACCATGCCACTGTTTTGCATGCATATAACACAGTCTGCGATCTTATCGACACAGACAGATCCTTTAAAAAATATGTTCTCGACATCGAGAAGCAGTTGAAACCAACATAAACGGTATTATGAAACCAGAAAACCTATTCGGATTCTTCACCGAGATCTCTCAGATACCCAGAGAGTCCGGACATGAAGAACAGATAATTGATTATCTTAAGAAATTTGCAGAGAGAAGGTCTCTGAGATATAGAACTGACAAGGCAGGCAATGTAGTCATCATCAAGGATGCAACTCCGGGAATGGAGGATCTTCCTGTAGTTGTTCTGCAGAGCCACTCTGATATGGTTTGCGAGAAAACAAGCAACAGTGATCATAATTTTGCCACTGACCCGATAAAATTTGTTGAGGAAGATGGATGGCTGATTGCAAAGGAGACCACACTAGGTGCTGACTGCGGCATAGGAATGGCGGCACAGCTTGCAATCCTGGATGCCTCTGACATACCTCACGGTCCCCTGGAGGCTCTCTTCACAACAGAGGAGGAGACGGGTCTTACCGGAGCAAAATCCCTTAAACCGGGATTTATAACAGGAAATATACTTATCAATCTTGACTCTGAGGATGAGGGAGAGCTCTTTATCGGATGTGCAGGAGGTATTGATACCACTGCCACATTTAAACACAAAGAGGAGCAGGTGTCAGGTGATTATACTTTTATTAAAGCCGGCTTTTACGGATCCACCGGTGGTCACAGCGGAGACGACATTGACAAGGGAAGAGCAAATGCCAATCAGCTGCTTGCAAGATTTTTATATAAAATTCACAACAGAAAGAACTTTATTCTCTGTGAAATCGATGGCGGGAACAAAAGAAATGCCATAGCAAGGGATGCTTATGCTATCTTTGGTATTGCACATGACTCACTTGAAGAAATAAGGGAGTGCTTCAACAGAGTTGCCTCAGAGATAAAAGAGGAGTACAGAGTGAGCGATCCCGGACTGGATGGTATATTTCAGGTGACTGAGAAATGCAAAAGTCATATCGATACAAAGATTGCAATAAAACTTATTCGTGTTTTAAACGGAATCCCTCACGGTGTACTTGCAATGAGTCAGGATATTCCGGGATTTGTGGAGACCTCCACAAACCTTGCAGCAGTCAAGATGGTCAGCAGCGGGAATATAACAGTTACAACAAGTCAGAGAAGTTCTCTCAACAGCGCCAGACACTATGCTGCAGAGAGGATAGAGTCGGCCTTAATACTTGCAGGTGCTTCAGTAACACACGAAAGCGAATATCCGGGATGGAAACCTGATCCCACATCAAAACTGCTCTCCATCTGCAGGGAGTCCTACAAAAGGATCTTCAGTAAAGATCCGGTAGTCAGAGCTATCCACGCCGGTCTGGAGTGCGGTCTCTTTCTGGACATTTATCCTGGTTTGGATATGATCTCCTTTGGTCCGACTGTAAAAGGAGCCCATGCCCCCGGAGAGAGGCTGGAGATAGCCTCTGTGGAAAAGTTCTGGAAGCTGCTGACCGATGTGCTCTATAATATTAAAGATTACTCAAAATAATATTAAAACCTATAAAGATGAGCCGATTTATTGCTCCTTCCATGCTCTCTTGTGACTTCGGGAAGCTCTCCCGGGAGGTGGATATGGTGAACCGGAGCCAGGCAGATTATATCCATCTGGATATTATGGACGGAGTATTTGTTCCGAATATCTCTTTCGGATTTCCTGTTGTAAGTGCAATAGCCCGGGAGAGCAAAAAACCGTTGGATGCCCATCTGATGATCATTGAACCTGACAGGTACATTGAGAATTTCAGCCGTATGGGGATCAGCTGCCTTAGCATTCATTACGAAGCCTCTCTCCACCTGCACAGATCCCTTCAAAAAATAAAATCTTACGGGATGAAAGCGGGGATCGCCCTCAACCCCCACACTCCAGCAAGTTCACTGAACGATATCATACAAGAGGCAGATTTTATCCTTGTTATGTCTGTAAATCCCGGGTTTGGAGGACAAAACTTCATAGAAAACAGTTACAGAAAAATCTCCCGGATAAAAGAGATTATTAACAATCAGAATCCCGGTTGTATGATTGAGGTTGACGGTGGAGTCACTCGGGAAAACGCACCGCTGTTATACGATGCAGGAGCAGATATCCTTGTTGCCGGGAACTCTGTATTTGGTTCAGAGGATCCACTCAAGGCGATAAAACAGATAAAAGGAGTCTGATCTGTTGATACGTTTAAAAGAGGTTCAAGATAAATAGCGTATCTCCTTAAAGGCATATCTTACAGATCGTCCGTCCTCATGTTCAAGAACAAGACAGGCAGAATTGTCAACTCCCGTAATTTTTGCAGAGAAAATTTTCCCGCTGTTGCACTCCTGATAATTATGCCATTCTCCCAGACGATAGAGTTTCCGGATGTATTTTTGTTCAATTGCAGCAGAACTCTTTCCCCTGGTGTCTTTATAAATAGAATCAAAATAAGGTTTTATACATTCAAGGAGAAGAGGCAGCTCAATAACAGGGTCTCTCTTTATGCCACTCTCCAGGGACATTGATGTAGGATTAGGCGCATCAGCAGAAAAATGTTCCTGATTAAGATTGACACCTATACCAATTATTGATACTGACAGATTGACACTGTTAAAATAGTGTTCAATAAGGATTCCGCAAATTTTACGATCATTCACATAGATGTCATTAGGCCACTTTATCCTGGCTTCCAAAAAGTTGGTTTGCAGGTAATCAGTTATTCCGAGAGAAGTGGCCTGGGATATAAGAAACTGTTTTTCCACCTTGACCTTAAAGGGGCGGAGAAGTATTGTAAATGTAAGGTTCTCACCACCCTTACTCTCCCATTTGTTACCCTTCTGACCCCTGCCGGCTGTCTGGAAAGAGGCTGCCCACACATCAAAATCCTGAGCACTGTCAATATGCCTATATGCTTCATTATTAGTTGAATCTATTATTCCATGCCAGTAAATTGCCATCGCTTTTACAATTAATTTTATTTGGCCGCAAAATTGCAGTATTTTTGCAATATAAAAAACAAACAGTAAAACATTTATTAGATAGTGCCTGTAAAAAAAATTAAACTTTCAGAAAACGATATTGAGACAGCTGAGCTCAATTGTATAGCAGAGGCAATGCTGGATAAAAAAGCTCAGGGTGTATGTTCTCTCAATTTAAAAAAAATTGGCAATGCGATATCAGACTATTTTGTGATATGCAACGCTGACTCAGCTCCACAGGTCTCTGCTATATGTGACAATGTGGAGGAGATGATGTTCAAAAAATGTAACCGCAAAGTGATCAGGTTACAGGGAAAGGAGAATGCCTTCTGGATAATCCTGGACTTTACAAATATCGTGGTACACATTTTTCAGACAGATTACAGAATGTTTTACAGACTTGAAGAGCTTTGGGCCGATGCTGAGAAAAAAGTCTACAGCGAACAACATAAAGGGTAATGGAACAAAACAAGGATAAAAACGAACGGCCAAAATTCCGTTCTATCAAATTTAACATAATGTGGGTCTATGTAATCATGCTGGGCGTGATTCTTTATATGTGGACCACTTATGACGGAGGCTCCCCCGTAAAGACAGAGTGGATCACTGTAAAGGAGAAGATGGCTCCCACCGGTGACATAGAGAAGATTGTTTTTATAACCAATCTGAATAAGGCAGAAATTTTTATTAAAAAGGATAAGCTGTATAAATACAAGAATGAGTTTGGCGGCAAAGAACCAAAGTTCTCTCCACATTTTTATTTTCATGTTTCTAAAAACTTTAATGCAGAAGAACAATTTACACTGGTTAGAGACTCTCTTGAAGAAGATAAAAAGTTCTCTATTGAGAATGAAGAGAGAACCAATTACTTTTCAAGGGTCCTTGAGTGGCTGCTCATACCTCTGCTTTTCATCGGAATGTG
>JALNXR010000263.1 GCA_023230265.1 Bacteroidales bacterium
TTGTCACTTTGTGGGCTCTGTGGATCATAAGTGCAAGACTTCTTCTTACCATAAAGAGTGCAACTGCCAGCAGACATATCAGGACATTTGTAATAAGGAGTTCTGCAAGAGACTCAAAAAGAGCAAAATCTGCATAAAGATTGGGAGAGAACAACTCTATCTCGCTCCCTGGCTGGGCAGGCTGATAGAGTAAAACAATCCTAATAAGTATAAGGGAGCCGGCAACCAGCAGGAAATTCAGCAGTTTTCTGTCATTGTAGAGTCTTATAAAGAGAGCCGCTATTATGAAGACAATTGCAATCAATCTTAACTGTAAGGCAGATTCGTTTCCGTAAGAGGGCAACACCTTGAGAACAGAAAAGAGGATCCCCCCGTCTTTTCCCTTGATCACATAGGATTCATCGTGACTGACAGGTACAATGGAGAAGTGTCTCTTTACAGAAAACCTTGGGTTGATGCTGTTTCTGAGCATATTGTTCTCTGTGGGGAAATCGGTCTGAACCAGAAGGGCAGAGATCAGGCTCATACTGTCCCGGGTATACCTTTTAACAATGTACCATGCCGATCCCAGATTCATATACTGCTCCGTCTCTGCCACATATGCCAGAGGGGTGTTGGTTACGCTTTTACTGTTCAGATGGCTCATCCAGTAAAAGGGGTATTTGTCAATCTCGTCGTTGGATACGGGAAACTGATTTACCCAGGATTGCAGAGTGTCGTTAAAAAGAGTATCCTTGAAATACTTGTAAATTACCATATCCTCCGGGAAATCTTCAAATTCAAGGAAAACCGAATCCGGTTGTTCAATAGCCATCAAAGAGTATTTTTCCAGAATCTGCTGACGCTTGTGTATTTTCTTCTCAAGCTTTTCAACCTCCCTGTCCATAGAATCAAAAGATGAGATCTTTATAAAGGAGATAAAGATGAAAAAGAGTGCAGCTGTCCAAAGGACTGACTGCTTTCTTGCCATTATCATTTTTATAAGTCTTCTCATTTGATTCAGATATGGTGATAGGGTTCTCCGTTGATTATTGTATTGGCTCTGTAGAGCTGCTCAAGAAAAAAAAGCCTTACAAGCTGATGGGGCAGAGTCATCCTGGAGAGAGACAATCTGTAATTTGCCCTTTGATAGAGACGGGGTGGGAACCCAAAGGCTCCACCAACAGCAAAGACAATAGATTTGGTTGCAGACAGGGCTCTTTTTTCCAGATACCTGGCAAACTCCACCGATGAAAGCTCCTCCCCTTTTTCATCCAGAAGAACAAGAAAATCAGAATCTTTAACCCTTTTGAGCATAAGATCTCCCTCCCGTTCTTTAACCTGGTCTTCTGTAAGGGCTCCGGTCTGTCTGAGCCCCGGAATCTCCACCCTGGTGTATGAAGTATATCGCTCAAGCCGATCCTCGTAGAGTCTCATAGCACTATCCAGCCAGGAAGTTTCGCTTTTGCCGGAGAGAAGTAATATTGTCTTCATTGTTACAAAATTAAGATAAATTTAGTAAATTTACACAAATATGCGTTGGCTTGATTTTTGCACCTGATTTTTTAATAATTTCATTTTCATTTTAATAGACATGAGAGCACTTTTTTTATCTGCTGTTCCGGTTCTTCTGCTTCTTCTACCCTTTGCAGAATCTTCTGCCCAGGAACAGGATGTATTTGTTCCTATTGCCAAGTATATTCAGAGCGGTGATGCCGAAAAGCTTTCTGCCTGGTTTGCCGGCACTCTTGAGATGGATATTCTGGGAAACGTTAATGTTTGCAGCAAAGCTCAGGCCAAACAGATAATCAAGGATTTTTTTGCCAATAACTCCCCAAAAAGTTTTTCTATAACTTACAAAAGCGGCAAACCCCCGATGAGATACGGTATAGGCAGTCTAAGTGCCGGCGGGAATAAGTTCAGGGTGACAATATTTGTCAAAACACAGGATAACGGCAATTATATCCAGCAGATGAGGATTGAACGGGAATAGTACAGATTGATTACCCCTTAAATACAGGTTTTGCATAGGCAATTACATCCTCCCTTGTGATTGTGCTGCCGGTAAGGATAAGCAGACGCTCCACCACATTTCTCAGCTCCCGTATATTGCCGGTCCACCTGTATCCTGACAGTTCCTGCAGAGCCTCCTCTTCTATTTTCCTCTCTGCCATACCGCTCTCTGCACAGATCTCATTTATAAAGTGTCTGGTGAGCATAGGTATATCTTCTCTTCGTTCAGAAAGAGGCGGAACATCAATAATAATGACGCTCAGTCTGTGATAGAGGTCTTCCCTGAAAAGCCCCTTTGAAATCTCCTGCTCAAGGTTTTTGTTGGTTGCGGCAATTACCCTCACACGTACATTTATATCCTTGTCGCTTCCCACCCTGCTAATCTTATTCTCCTGTAACACTCTCAGCACTTTTGCCTGTGCTGCCAGACTCATATCTCCTATCTCGTCCATAAAGAGTGTTCCCCCGTCGGCCTGTTCGAATTTTCCCTTATGCTGTTTAACAGCAGAAGTAAAGGCCCCTTTTTCATGGCCGAACAGTTCACTCTCTATCAGTTCTCCCGGGATCGCAGCACAGTTAACCTCCACAAAGGGCATTTCACTCCTGTTGCTCTTGACATGGAGCCACCTTGCTACCAACTCCTTTCCTGTTCCGTTGGAACCTGTAATAAGAACTCTGGCATCTGTCGGGGCGACCCTGTCTATCATGTTTTTGATCCTGGTAATGGCCGGAGATACTCCTACGATATCAGGAACTTTTGCAACCTTTTTCTTGAGTATCTTAGTCTCTCTTACAAGGTTGGTTTTATCAGTTGCATTTCTTAGGGTAATGAGTATCCTGTTTAAATCCAGTGGCTTCTGCAGAAAATCAAAAGCCCCTTTTTTGATACACTCCACTGCAGTGTCTATCGATCCGTGCCCTGATATCATGATAACCGGAGCATCGATATTTGCCTCATCCAGCTTTTCCAGTAACTCCATACCATCCATATTGGGCATTTTGATGTCAGAAAAGATTACATCAAAATTATTCTCGGTAGCAATCGCCAAGCCTTCAGCTCCGTCAGAGGCAAGAAAGACCTGATGGCCTTCAAACTCAAGTATCTCTTTCAAGGTGTTTCTTATACTCTTCTCGTCGTCAATAATCAGAAGTTTCATTTTTTCTGTTTTTGTTAATTCCAGTGATCAGCAGATTATAGACATTTATTCCCGGATCGGGGATGGCTGCTTTCATCCATATAAATTTTCACAAAGATAATCCTTTTTTGTAGTTTTGTTAAATAATAGAAATATGAAAATTGATGGACTTATAATTGCGATAGATGGCCACTCCTCTACAGGCAAAAGCACCTTTGCAAAAGCTGTAGCCTCCAAATATTCAATGATATATGTAGACACAGGTGCTCTTTACAGGGGGGTTACACTATATGCAATAAC
>JALNXR010000185.1 GCA_023230265.1 Bacteroidales bacterium
CCATGTGTTCCAGGTAAACAGCAATACCAAAGGTCTTCATGAATGTGGATTTGCCGGCCATATTGGCCCCTGTCAAAAAGATCATATTACTCTCTTCATCCACATTAATGCTGTTTGCAACGGGATTTTTGAGCAAAGGGTGATATACATCCTTCATGACAAGCCGGTTTGTCCCTGCAGGAAGTGCTTTTGCCCTTGAAAACCCCCTCTCTGCGGATACATTCGCAACAGAGATATATACGTCCAGGGTGTAAACATATGACAACAGAGACTTTAACTTTTCCCTAAGATCATACCGGTACTCCTGGTCGTATGACGCTACTTTTGGATATGGGAACTTTTTAAAACTGGTCTCTTTTAGGGAGGGCTCAAGCTCTTTTGAAGACAAAATCTCCCTGATAGCCTCAACATCCCTTTTGTACGCAGGATCAATGCCTTTCCCCTCCAGGTCCTTAATGAAATTATTAAGAGTGCATAGTATCTCAGTAAGGGATAAAACCCCTTTGTGAATCATCTCGTACTCTGTGTCACTCCCGATAACATTTTTAAAACGGCGCTCAAGAGTGTTCTCGTGCACCGAGAGCCGTGTCCGGCTGTCTGTGTTGCCCAGATAAAATTCAACACTGTCAAACAGCTCGCTCTTAAAGGGAAAGGAGATCCCCATCTCCTGGAAATATTTGATAATCTGCCCTCTCTCATTGATCTTTTCCTCTTCTGACAAGGGATACCTGAACATATCCTCCAGTATCAGGGAGCCGCCGTGGGTCACGGTCTTGTTGTAAACACCGTAAACTGACTGCTCCCTTATCCTGCCAAAGATTCCCAGATCGTCAATCGTCTGCTTATCTACTCTAAAACTCATTCTATTTTCCTTTTCTTCTTATCCAGAGAAGGATATAGAATACAGCCATACCAAAGGGAAGCAGACCAAGCATACCCCATTTGGTAGCTCTCATTCCGGACAGCCCTACATATACCTTTCTGTCTGTTGTTGAAGGTCTTCTTACATCAATAGGAACTTCATCATCTGACATCCAGAAGAAAGCACCCATGATAAAATTATAGTTTGCAGCTCTTACACCTTTGCGGCCGATGCTTATCTCACCATTACTTATACAGTCTGCATCTCCCACAACAATAATCTTTTGCTCTTTCTCTCCCAGCTTCCTGCTCAGCGCAATAGCTACAGGAATAGAAGCTTCTGCTTTTTCTCCGGTTTCGGGATTAACCTTTACTGTGTCATCAATAAAATTGGTGGTTTGCAGTTCGCTCCAGGTTCCTCCTGCAGTGTCAGTTACAAACAACTCTGTGACCTTGAATCCCTTTGCCTCACTCTCCTTGTAAGAAAGAGCTGAAGCACCAGGCATAGTGGTAACATAGTTTCTGTTTATCATATCCTTCAAAAAGTACATCATCTCGCCACCCTCTTTTGTGGGAATTGCCTGAATAAAGTCAGGTGAGAAATTTTCACTTGGTTTAACAAGTCTGCCAGGTATGAACTCTACACCGAAACGGATTGTAAGAGGATTGACATTTCCTTCTCTTCCGGGTTCTCCAGCTATGAGCAGATTACCTCCTTTTGCGATATACTTCTCCAGATTGGCATAGTGTACTTCGCTTATAGGCTGTCTTGGTTCTGCAATCACAAGGATATCAATATTTTCCGGAATCTCGTTATCCAGAGTGACCTCGTTAAAGTCAAATCCCTGGTTGATCAGAGAATAACGGAATGGTTTATCCTGTGCGAAACGATTGTAGTCTCTGTCACCAGAGCGAATGCAATCTCTTTCTCCATGGCCCTTTACAAATCCTACCTGCGGGAGCTCCATAACCAACCGTTTGAAAGCTGCAGAGATCTCTCCCTCAGAAGGGTGTACCTGCATATCGTCAAAGACTCTCAAAAATGTCTTCTCTCCGTTTTCCCTGACGATTGTGCGTACAAAACGATTATTCTCCGGCTGCAGGTTTTCAATTTTCCTTATCTCTTCCGGAGTCATAAACATATTGCTGTCCAACCGGTGAGATTTGGCATACTCTATCATTCTCTGCCTGTCGTTGAGATCGGGATATCGTTTGTCAAGGCCTGGATTTTCGGCTTTATCGTAATAGTAATAGTGTTTAATTTTTGTTTCCGGTTTAAATCTGATATATTGCCTGAAACGGTCAATGTCCCTGAGTTCACTTTTGGGCATCACCAGATAGTAATAGTTATCAAGTATGTTTGAGAAGGTGTTGATAGTTAATTTACCGTGCATCTTTGCAACAATATCCTGGCTGTTAGGTGTCAGTGTGTTGACTTTGGTCCTTGTAGCATCGTGATAGAACATAAGAACAGGCCTCGAACTTACATAGCCCAGTGCAAATGCAGCAATGAATGCACCTGCATATTTTCCAAAAGCTTTGCTGGGAGGAGTCTTTTGTCTGTTTGCCTTAAGTCTTAAAATAGAGAGTGTAAGGAAAAGAGCAACAACTATAATGAAATAGAGTACATCCTCGCTGCAGATTAAACCTAAGATGAACTCATCTGACCTTCCCCTGAGGGAGAGCCAGTAGGTTATATCCCTTATAAGTGAAATATCCTGCCACAGATTTCCTACCATATTGAGCACTGCCAGCAGAGCAAATGTACCAATGGCAGCAACCACCTGGTAAGATGTCAGGCTGGACATAAATAGGCCTATGGAGGCATAAGCGCATATTAAAAGGAAAAGACCGAAAAGTCCCGTCAGAACAGGTGCAAAATCAAAATTCTGAACAGTAAAACCGCTGTAGAGAATGAAAACAAACATTATCAAAGATAGACCGAGAGCATAAATTACCATTGAGAGGTATTTCCCCAGTATAATCTGTGTGTTTGTCACGGGAGAGGAATATAACAGCTTTATTGAACCACTGCTCAGTTCCCGGCTCATAAGCCCCATGGTGAGCAGGGGGATGTAGAGATAGAGGTATTGTTGTATCTGAGGGAAAAAGCCCCTGAACTGATCTGCAAACAGCCCCATGGAGATATTTGGAATAACGCGGCCCAGAGACTGGGCAGTGACATGTGCTTCGTAAACATCTGTGAAGCTGATAGCTGCCTGGATCGTAAACACAATCAGAATCAACCATGCTATGGGTGAATAAAAAAGAGTCTGTAGCTCTGTTTTTGCAATTTTATATATCATTTTCATAATCTTCTCTTTTTATCTGGCCCTTTTTGAAATTTCTGCAAAGATTGTATCGAGAGAACTTCTTTCCAGCCTTATCTCATTGAGTCTCCAATTTTTGCTAACACTTAATTCGACAATTTTTTCTATAATTTCATGATTGTCGGAGAATTTGAGCCTGTACTTGGTGCCACCCAGCTCCTCCACACCCACAATACCCGGGATTGCAGCGAGTTCTTCTTTTGGAGGTGACTCCAGCAGTGATACAAAAATTGTGTCGGGGGTTATGTAGTTATCAAACTCGTCCACTGTTCCTGCAAAGACAATATGCCCCTCTTCTACCATTCTGATATGTTCACATGTGGCCTGTACTTCAGAGAGGATGTGAGTTGACAGTATCACAGTTCTTTCATGTGAAATCTCTTTGATAAGGTTTCTTACCTCAATAGTCTGGTTAGGGTCCAGACCGTTTGTAGGTTCGTCGAGTACTACCAGCTCGGGATTGTGAATAATCGCCTGTGCAACACCCACTCTCTGCTGATACCCGCCGGAGAGGTTTTTGATGAGCCTCTTCCGGAAGTGTGAGATGGCACATTTATTCATTACACTTTCCACTGCAGAGGGAATCTCTTTTTCGGGGATCATTCTGAGGTTCGCACAGTGTATAAGGTACTCTTCTACAGTCAGATCAAAATGGAGAGGGGGTTTCTGGGGAAGGAAACCTATCAGTTTTTTTGCATCAATAGGTTTTTCCCTCATGTCTATTCCTTTTATAAACACGTTCCCTTTTGTTTGCTTAAGTACGCCGCACATAATGTTCATTATGGTAGACTTGCCGGCTCCGTTTGACCCCAGCAGGCCATAGATCCCCCTATCGGAGATTTCGAAATCTATGTCCCTTACTGCCCACTGAACACTGTACCTGTGTGAGAGATTGCTCACCCTTACGATTGGTTCTGTCATTTTTTGTTGGTTATTAAATTAATATTATTTTTTGGGATTATCTTCCTCTTCTTTTTATCCATAAAACGATGTAAAACAAAGCCAGTATAATTGGCAAAACTGCCTGTAATACCCATTTTGATATCTCCATTGAGGATATCTCCAGAAATAATTTCCTGTCTGTAGTTGCAGGTCTTCTTACATCTATCGGAACTTCATTGTCCGACATCCAGAAGAATAACCCTGTAATCATGCTGTAGTTGGCAGCAGGGATATCATTGCGGCTTATACTTATCTCTCCGTTACTGATGCAGTCTGCATCACCACTGATAATTATCTTTTGTTCTTTTTCTCCCACCATCCTGCTAAGTGCCAGAACAACAGGAATAGCGGCTTTTGACTTTTCCCCAACTTCCGGATTAATCTTAACAGTGTCATCAATAAAATTTGTGGTTTCGACCTCTATCCAGGCACCTTCTGTAGTGTCGGTCACAAAGAGTTCGATAACATTAAAGCCCATCTCCCTGCTTTTCTCTCCTGAGAGTGCAACCGCTCCGGGCATTGTGATAACCTGATCTCTTCCCCTCAT
>JALNXR010000008.1 GCA_023230265.1 Bacteroidales bacterium
AGCAAATATGATTTTTGATAAACCAGAACCGGGAAATCACTTACTTAAAGATAGAAAAAACAACCTGAACCAACAACCTGAACCAACAACCTCAACAAACAACCTCAACAAACAACCTCAACATATACACAAGAATAATCACACACAATAATCACACGTAATAATCACACGTAATAATCATACGCAATAATCACACGTAATAATCACACGTAATAATCACACACAATAATCACACGCAATAATCACACGCAATAATAATCACATGACAAACAGATGCAAAATACTAATAATCTCTTCGGCAGTACTGTTCTTTGTCTTTACAGGTTGCTCACTGTCAGGACAGCCGAAAAGATATCCAATAGCTTTCTACAACCTTGAAAACCTGTTTGATACACTGGATACACCTAATGTGGTGGATGAGGAGTTCACCCCCGGTGGTCCCTACCAATGGGGTTCAAAAAGGTATTACAAAAAGCTATCCAACATTGAGGAGGTTTTTTACCGTATGTCTCAGGCAACAGGTTCGTTTCCTGCAGTGATCGGGCTGAGCGAACTTGAAAACAGAAATGTACTGGAGGATGTGGTCTCGCTGCCAAAGCTTCTGAGTGCAAACTATCAGATTGTCCACTATGACTCTCCGGATGTAAGAGGAGTGGATGTTGCGCTCATCTACCGCCCGTCGGTATTCAACTACGAGGGCAGCAAATCCCTCAGAGTGAGGCTTGGCAGAAATTCCGAAGTAGTATCCGGAGGTAATCCAGGAGAAAATTCCGGAGACAATTCTGAAATTAAGACCAGGGATATTCTGATGACCTGGGGGACAATTGACGGAGAAAAATTTTACTTTTTTGTATGCCACTGGCCGAGCCGGAGGGGTGGAGAACAGATCTCGGAGTCCAGAAGGATCGCAGCGGCGCGTGTGGCAAGGGAGGCGATAGATTCTGCGGTCAAAACCGATCCTGGTGCAAACTTTATTCTCATGGGAGACCTTAACGACGATCCTGTGAACAAAAGTGTATATGAGGCGCTCGGCGCAAAGGGAAA
This sequence comes from Bacteroidales bacterium, assembly GCA_023230265.1. Lineage (GTDB taxonomy): Bacteria > Bacteroidota > Bacteroidia > Bacteroidales > UBA932 > Bact-08. Next base: position 1,045 of record JALNXR010000008.1, read on the forward strand.
AATGTCCCAGGCCAAGGCTCCGGGCGATCTCTACAATCCTTTCTACGATATGTACAAATCCGGTTACGGGTCACTGGCATACCAGGACTCCTGGAATCTTTTTGACAATATTGTAGTTAGTTACAATCTGATAAACAACCCAAACAACAGAGTGGTGCTTGCAAAATCCGACAATAACAAATACTGGGGAAATATCTTTAACAGAACTTTCCTGACCCAGCGGAGTGGTCAGTATAAGAATTATCCGCTGCGAACTTTTGTGGGGACCAACTTCCAGGGTGGATACAGCGACCATTTCCCGGTGTTCATATATCTGCTGAGCAAATGATAATATGATTATTAACACTTTTTAAAAATATTCAGAACTGTCACTTAGTGAAAATAATTATCACAATAATCACCTAATATAGACAAAAGGACTTTCTATGAAGATAAGATTTACATTGATTTTAACTGCTTTGATGCTGATCCTTGCAAACGGCATGTTTGCACAGGGAAACGGGATCAAAGGAAGGGTGGTCAGCCGGGAAGGGCGTGTTCCTGTAAAAGGGGCCAAAGTTATTCTGATGGCTGACCACGAGATGACTGCCGTTACTGCTGAGAACGGTGAATTCTCAATTTCTGACATCAAACCTGGAACTTACAATCTCTCTGTCACAGCAGACGATTTTCTGCCTGCAAGGCTGAATGTCAGGGTTGAAGACTACATGAAGGATCTCAATCTTATTACCCTGGTGGCGGATATCGCTGTCAGGACAAGGGATGCTTCTGCAATTGCGGATTTTGACACAGAATCTGCAAACGATGCTCAGGCAATACCTGTTGTGCTCTCCTCTTCCAGAGATGTTTACGAAAATATCGCAGGTTATAAGTTTGGCGATATCCGCTTCAGGAACAGGGGATACGAATCAGAAAGTTCATCGGTTTATCTTAACGGCGTTTACTTTAACGATGCGCTCACCGGTTACTCTCCATGGTCCCTGTGGACCGGTCTCAATGAGGCTACCCGTAATCAGGAAAACTCTACAGGATTGGAAATATCGGATTATGGTGTGAATGGCTTTAACGGCTCCACCAATATCAATGCAAGAGCTTCGCAACTACGGAAGGGATACCGGTTCAGCGTTGTTAATTCAAACCGTCAATACCGGTACAGGCTCATGGGAACCTACGCCTCCGGGGAGAAGGACAACGGATGGTCTTATGCCCTCTCTGTCTCAACCCGTTTGGGTGGCAACGACTGGATAAACGGCATATATTACAACGCTTACGCATGGTTCGCCTCTGTGGAAAAGAGGATCACTGATCAGCACCGGCTTGCTTTCACTCTCTTCGGGACTCCTACTGAAAGAGGTGTTCAGGGGGCTTCAACACAGGAGGTTTACGACATGGTCGGCAGCAATTATTATAACCCCAACTGGGGGTATCAGGATGGAAAGATGAGGAACGCCAGGGTCAGGAACAATCATGAGCCTGTGGCTATTCTCAATTATTATTTCACACCAAATGACAAAGTAAATCTTACGGCCGCTATCTCCTACCGTTTTGGGAAAAATGGTTATTCGGCACTTGACTGGTATGATGCGCCGGATCCGCGTCCGGACTACTACAGAAACCTGCCGAGCTATTATTCTGATGACCCTTACAAGGCTTCATACATCAGGGAAGGCTGGTTATCAGACTGGAACATTCGTCAGATTAGCTGGGATAAAATATATGATGTCAACCGTTTAAGCGAGGGGGGCAGATCTCAGTATGTAATCGAAGAGCGCCATACAGATCAGAAAGATCTCAACGCCAAGCTTCAGGCTTCAATCAACCTGTCAGAAGTGAGCAGACTGAATGTGGGAGCAGAAATGAGATATAATAAGACCGACTACTATAAATCAATAAAAGATCTTCTTGGAGGAGAGCATTGGATTGATATTGATAAGTTTGCAGAAAGGGACTTTGCCAGTGGCGATGCTATCCAGAATGATCTCAACCACCCTGACAGGGTTGTAAGAGAGGGTGACCGATATGGTTACAGCTATTTGGCTCATGTCAGGAACTACAAAGGGTGGTTCACTTACAGATTTACTAAAAATGGTTTTGAAGGTTATCTGGCCGGAGAAGCAGGAAACACAAACTTCTGGAGAGAAGGCCTTTACAGAAAGGGACTCTTCCCTGATAACTCCTACGGAGAGTCAGAAAAACTGAGCTTCTTCACCTACTCTGCAAAGGGTGGCGCTGCGTACAGTATCGGCGGGATGCACAGGATATATGCCAATGCGGCTTATATGGAGAGTGCTCCGTTCTTCCAGGAATCATTTGTTTCACCAAGGACCAGGAACAGCGTGGTTGAAGGTCTTACTACCGAGAAGATTATGAGTGCCGATATTAATTACTCCCTCAGGTTCCAGGGTTTGAGAATGAGGCTGACCGGCTTCTATACAACAATAAAGGATCAGACTAACCTGATCAGCTTCTACGACGACATCAGCCGGAGTTTCTCCAACTTCTCAATGACAGGAATTGACCAGAGAAATGCAGGTCTGGAACTGGGGATATCCGTTCCTCTGGCTACAGGTCTCTCTGCAGAGGGCGCTTTCAGCCTGGGAAACTATGTTTACACCTCTAATCCATATGTCACTCAGACAGTTGACAACAGTAACGAGATAATTCTGGAGAACGAAAGGGTTTACTGGAAAGAGTTCAAAGTTCCTTCGACACCCCAGACTGCGATCAATGTCGGACTCAACTACAGATCTCCGAGCAGTATTTATGCCGGAGTAGACCTCTCGTACTACGATGGTATGTATCTGGATATGAATCCGGTTTACAGGACCGACTTTGCTCAGGCTGGACTTACGGAACTGGAGAGCGAAGTGATGCGCAGACAGGAGAGGTTCGATCCTGCCTTCGTATTAAATGCAAATATCGGCAAGAGCTGGTATATAAAGAATTACAACATCGGATTCAGCTTTGAGGTAAAAAATATTTTGAATAACAAAAACATCAAAACAGGCGGTTACGAGCAGATGAGGCTGAAAAGGAATGAAGACTCAAACGGAGAACTACTCAGTTACAGCAGGTTTGACTCAAAATATTTCTATATGCTGGGAACAAACTACTATCTGAATATTTATTTTAGGTTTTGACGGAAGAACTTGTCAGGGTTTCCCGGAAGTGAGACTGTGACAAGGTCTTTCGCAAATTACATTAAATCTACACATTATAAAAAATGAAGGATATGAAAAGAATCTATAATACACCCACATATAATTTTAATCAGACGAAAAGGGTGCTTGGTGCCGGTGAACCAGTTGCCAGAGTTTCTGCTTCCAATGGTTCTGCTTCCAACGGTTCTGCTTCCAACGGTTCAATGGCAAGAGGTTTGGTCGCCGGAATAATAAATATGGCAATTATATCAGCTCTCCTTTTGCTTCCGGCATCATGTGCAAGGACTTTTGACGAGCCTGAAGCATTTGTACCAGCAAATTTTCAACCCACTCACACAATTGCACAACTTAAGGCAATGCGTGCAGGTGGACCTACTGAGGTGCTTGATGACATAACAATATCAGGGAAAGTGGTCAGTTCTGACGCAGAGGGAAACTTTTACAGGTCGTTCTTTATTCAGGATGAGACAGGCGGAATTGAAATTAAAATCGGCAAGACCAACCTGCAGAGTTATTACAAAGAGGGTCAGACTATTTATGTGAAGGCAAGACATCTGATGCTTGGCAGCTACGGTGGTATGGTCAGTATTGGAGAAAGATCTCTTGAGCCCAGGTATGAAAACGGTTTTATTGACACTGACCTGAGGATAAAGGAGACCATCATCAGAGGAACTGCAGGTCCCAAGGTTGCTCCTTATGAAATCACCAGCCAGAGTCAGATAACTGACAGCAGACTTGGCACATTGGTAACCCTTAAGAATGCAAAACTTACCAGGCGGAACATGGCTACCTGGGCCCAGAAGGCCTCCGGAAACATAGAAGCTGTATATGGTGAGCACACCTTCCAGATTGGGACAAGGAATGTGCTGGTTCGCACAAGCGGTTACGCCAAATTTGCATCGGAGCCCGCTCCGTCTCTTAACTCCTATGCCGATGTGACCGGTATTCTGACCAAGTACAACACCACATATCAGCTTGTGCTCAACTCGCTGGATGGGGTGGTTTTGAAGTAGCCTCCGGGCGGTGCGGCCGCTGCCCGGGACACCCGCGGCCCGGGACCTTGCCACAGTTTTCGGCATGTTACTGTTTACCAGACTTTTACGATCGTCATTTTTTTATGACAGATCTTCATTATTTCATTTTAAAATAAAAGTTTCGTAAATAAATGGATAGGTTCTTCATCAGGGAAGTTCCACATGACAGCAAATTTTACATCTCTTTACTGTTGAGCATGTTATACATTTTTTCAAAAAGTATAGTTTTTTGAAAAAATTATATAACGCTTTTAATCTGCGTTTTACAAAATTTGCTAACATGTACGATCCCGTCCTGAAGTCGGTTGACTCAAAAATGGCTTACTTCTATACTCAAATAAAAGTTGTAAGAGCTATAAGCTATGTTGTAGTACAAATTAATAAGTAAAGCATAGTTCACACAAACATATCACACTTATAACCAAAGGATTGCTTAGTGCTACTTAATGTGGGAAACTTTTATTAAAAAGGTTTAAGAATCTCTTTGATTTACAAGAAGTTGCCGAAAACTGTGGCAAGGTCGTTAACCTTTCTTGATCCCAAATCATCTATAATGTGAATATTCAAATGTATTAATTGTGGATGAGAGTAATTTTATTGATTGGGATTTAATCGAGAAGAGTTTTAATAATAGTCTTGATTCAAAAGAGAAGGAAGAGCTTGCAAAGTGGCTGGCTCAATCAGAAAATCATAGGATATTCTATAATTCTGCTTTCCATGGAGGAGATACAGACCCGGTATATGGTTTAGGCAGTGAGAAACTTGAGCAGGTAAAAAGAGATTTTTTATATAAGATTAACAGGAGAGGCTTTAAAAGACGAAATTTGAAAAAGATTGTAAAAATAGCTGCGGCTGTTACAATCCCAGTTGTAATTTCTCTTTTTCTTCTCCTTTTTGAATCTCCTTTTAAAAAAGCTGACCAGGTAGCCCAATACGATTTTAAGCCCGGAACCAGTAAGGCAATACTTATTTTGGAAGGTGGCAACACCGTAAATTTAAGTAGCGACAGCTCTTTAATTAAAGATGGGAATACAAAGATATTAAATCACAATAAGCAACTCGTTTATGAAAGTGCTCCGAATACGAATACCCAAAGTTCAGAAGGTTACAATGAGGATATAATTGTAAAGAATAAGCTATTGATTCCACGTGGTGGTGAATATGTTATTCAACTTTCTGATGGAACAAGGATTTGGTTAAACTCAGATTCTCAATTAGAGTATCCGGTCAAATTTATAGGTGAGACCAGAGAGGTTTCTCTTATTGGAGAGGGATACTTTGAAGTGGCAAAAAGCGACAAGATTCCCTTTATTGTCAAATCAGAAGATTTTAGTGTAAGAGTTGTTGGTACTTCTTTCAATATCAACTCATACAAAGACATGAACAGATCTGACATAACTGTAGAAACAGGTGTTGTAGATGTTATAAGACCTTCGGGAAAAATTACCAGAGTAAATACACATCAGCAACTTATTGTTAACAGACTTACCAACGATCAAATAGTTCAAACAGTTGATGCCGGAGTTGCCATGTCCTGGAAAAATGGATTCTTCTACTTTGATAAAGAACCACTTGAGGATGTTATTAAAAAAATTTCGAGATGGTATGATGTAAATACGGTTATTACCTCTGATTCTTTAAGTAAGATGAGGTTTTTCGGAGAAATCATAAAATATGGGAATGCAAGTGAAGTATTGGAGATGTTGTCGTTAACCGGAGAAATAACATATGAAATGCAAAATGATAAAATAATTATATCACCAAAATCTTCTAAATAAGCTTCTTATCTTAAACTAAAAACTATGGCAGAAAAAAAAATGAAAAAGCAGTATGGAATTTTCGAAAGTTTATTCCTTAAGATTGTTTTCTCATTGATGTTGCTGGTTATACCATTGACAAGCGCATCAGCTCAAGGAGAAAAAATCATCTCAATTAATGTTAAGGAGGCATCACTTGAATCGATCCTGAAACAAATTGGAAAAAAATGTAATTGCGCACTCTTATATAACTATGATGAGATTTCAAAATTTAACGGAATTACAATTGATGTTACAAACCAGAGTGTTTCGAGCATATTGACAAAAGTTTTGTCTAATACCGGTCTTACTCACAAAATTAATGACAACACAATTGTAATAAGTAAGAATCCAGTCCATACACCTGAAACCAAAAGGAAAATTAATGGGAAAGTTGTTTCTCTGTCCGGAGAGCCTATTGCAGGTGCCAATATTCTGGTTAAAGGAACACTATCCGGAAGTTTTACTGATGAAAATGGTTTATTTGAATTGACAATTGATTCAAAAGCAAAAGTAATTGTAGCTTCATGCGTTGGATTTAATTCTAAGGAGTTATTTATCAATGACATTACCTTTTTCAATATTATTCTGGAACCTGCAAAGTATCAGTTAGGAGAACTTGTTGTGCAGACAGGTTATCAATCCTTATCCAGAAGAGAGCTTGCAAGTTCTGTTTTCCAGGTAGATCAGGAAAAGATAAATTTATCATCAAAGCTATCTGTAGAGCAAATGTTATCCGGACAAATTCCCGGTATGCTGGTTCTTCAAACTTCGGGAGAACCAAGTGCTACACCTACAATCAGAATCAGGGGAACATCTTCAATAATCGGAGGGAGATCACCATTATGGGTTCTGGATGGAATAATTCTGGAAGATCAGGTAAATGTAGATGTTTCTGATTTAAATTCTCCGGATGCACCATATCTTATTGGAAATGCGATTGCCGGGATCAATCCAAAAGATATTGAGACTATTACAGTATTAAAAGATGCTTCTGCAACAGCAATTTACGGATCCAGAGCAGCAAACGGGGTTATCGTGGTTACTACAAAAAAGGGTCGTGTCGGAAAGCCTTCAATTTCTTATTCAGGCAATATCACTCTTAACAGAAGAATTGGATATGGAGACTTGCAATTAATGAATTCCGGTGAGAGAATTAAACTCTCGCAGGAAATTATTGATGATAAAATAAAATTCTCAAGAGTGCCTATAAAACTTGGATACGAAGGCCTTCTTCTTGATTATTATAATAACAACCTAACTTATGATGAATTCAGCCTTCAGGTACAAAAACTTGCAACCAATAATACTGACTGGTATGATATTTTATTCAGAAATTCACTTACTCATAATCATTCAGTAAATATTAGCGGAGGTTTTGACAGAACAACCTATTATGCATCTTTGGGATACAATAAAAATATTGGCACAGCTAAAGGAAGTGACAGCGAAAGATTTTCGGGAATGGCAAAAGTAAATTCCTGGCTGACAAAGAAATTTTATATAGGATTTCAGATAAATGCCTCCAACACACGAAATAATGGATTTCATTCATCTGTCAATCCAAATACATATGCATACGAAACCGCCAGAACAATAGCTTGTTATAATGACGATGGCACATATTTCATGTATCCGACACAACAGAAATCACAAACAGCAATAAATATAGCTCCAAAAGAGGAGTTATTATATAATATTGTTAATGAATTAAATCTGACAGGCTCTAACAGTAACATTACAAACCTGACAGCTCAATTAAATCTTCAGTATAACTTTTTGCCCTCATTACGTTACAAATTACTGGGTGGTTTTGATCAATCCAGGACAAACACTCAATCATGGGCAATGGAGTCATCAAACTATGTATCTATGATAAGACGATGGAATCCGGGAACATTGGTTCAGGGTTCGGACGATTTTGAAGCTTGTCCGATACCCTGGGGCGGGATAATATCTAATAACGATCAACATAAAGATTCTTATACTTTAAGAAATTCAGTGGAATATAGCGAAATGCTCTCAGATAAGCATCTTGTTAATCTTATGGTTTCCATGGAATTGAGAAGCATTAAGTATAAAGGTTTCTCAGGCACCTATTATGGATGGCAGCCAGAAAGAGGTCAAACAATCTCTCCTGCACTAACAACAGGATATTACTCGGTATTAAGTTCGCTTAGACCAACTATTACCGATAATATTTCTAACAATGTTTCATGGATTGGTTCTGCTACATATTCCTATAAAGACAAGTTTACAATAAATGCAAATGCAAGGGCCGATGGTTCTAATAACTTTGGAGACAATCCTCAATACAGGTTTTTACCAGTATGGTCAGTAGCAGGGAAGTATACATTGAGTAATGAAAATTTCCTAAAAGATAACTCAGTGATTAAGTATTTAGCTATCAGATCATCATACGGGATTCAGGGGAATATCGATAAAGCAACCTCACCCGATTTAATTATTCAGGTTGGATCTAAAAACGGAATAACAGGGATGGATGAATCCTATTTTAAATATCTTCCTAATCCAGATTTAAGATGGGAGCAGACAAATTCATTTAATGCGGGTTTGGATTTTTCATTGATAGGTCATACGGAACCCGGATTTATTGATGTAATTTCCGGATCTATTGATTGTTATGATAAGTTTGGACACGAGATTATTGTTGTAAGAAGGGTCTCTCAGGTTATTGGAATGGATCAGGTGAAAGTGAACGGAGGGAAGGTAAGAAATTCGGGAATTGAAGGGGTATTGAATATAACTCCTTATCAGACAAAGGATTTTAATTTATCTACAAAATTCATTTTTTCATACAATAAAAACAAACTACTGGAGGCCAATAAAGAGTTGAATATAACATTCGAGAATAAAATATCGGGTAACGCTTTAATCGAAGGATTGCCTTTGGGTTCATTTTATTCCTATGAATTCGCAGGACTTAATGAAAACTATGGATTCCCGATGTTCTTTAATAACAATGGAGACAGAAAGTATACTGTTTATACTGATGAGATGAATATTGTCTACTCCGGTGTCAATATTCCATCATTTTCAGGCGGCTTTGAGCTTTCCTCAAGGTATAAAGGATTTCATGTCAGTCTCAATTTCCAGGGTGCTGCCGGGGGTACCGCCAGATTACCAAATATATACAGAACAAATTACTATGCTGTATTTGATCCGTTAGCCAATGTTACAAAAGACATGAATAACAGATGGAAGAACCCCGGAGATGAGGTTAATACAACTATTCCGGTTATATGGGATAACAACAAGTTTCAGATTGCTGAGGATGAATTAAACTTCCCTGCAAATCTGAGTATTGGGAAAACACCTCTTGAAATGTATGACAGGAGTACTATAAGAGTTGCAAAAACAGATAATATAAGACTTAGGAGTATAAATGTTTCATATGTATTCCCTGAAGATAAAGTAAAAAAGCTGGGTGTTGAATCTTTAATACTAAATGCACAGGCTGAGAACATTTTTATACTCACCGATAAGAGATGGCTGGGTAGAGACCCCGAATCGGGCTCATCAAATACTCCAATTCCTAAAGTGTTTACTTTTGGCTTAAACATAATGTTTTAATATTAAATGGATATAAAATGAAAAAAATATTTATTCTTATAATAAGTGCGGTTTTTATAAGCTCCTGTTCCAAGTTTCTGGAACAATCGTCACAGGATCTTATCAGACCTGTTACTGTAGCTCACTATAAGGAGTTATTACAGGGTGAGGCATATTTCAAGGACATATTAAGGAATGGATGGTTTGTTGAAACTATGTCGGATAACTTTATGACAAGAGACCCTCAGTATACAACAACAGTCGCAAATACAAAAGCAGAATATTGCAAATATGCTTTTCAATGGGCAAAAGATCTGGAAACGCCGGAGGGAATTTTCACAGATAACCTTTTCAGAACTATTTACAAAAATATTCTGGCTGCAAATACCTGTATTGAGGCTCTGGATAAAATGACAGGGACAGATGATGAAAGAAATGTTCTTAAAGGACAGGCCTATTTTACAAGAGCATATGGATATTTTATTCTGGCAAACTTATACTCAAAGCCTTATAATGAATCACAAGCAGATGATTTATGTGTTCCTCTTATTACAAATACTGTTCCCTCTCTCAAAAGATACCCAAGAGCAACCATTAAAGAGATTTGGGATTTAATAAGTAGTGATATAGAGGTCTCAGTAGAGTCGCTGTCAAAGGACAAAGTAACACGAACCTTTTATGAAATTAATTATAAAGCATCCCTAATACTAGCCTCCAGGATATTTTTATATATGGAAGATTTTGAGAAGGTGATTACTTACGGAGAAAAATACCTGCTTATTTCTCCGGAATTAAAAGATATATCTGCAATTACAACAAGCCCTAGCGGTAGTGGTTCAAATGCCACGAAATGTTTTTTATTTCCTGCTGAGAATAAAGAGATTGCATGGACTTTCGGGACAATGACAGGCGCTTCAGTATTGGGTACATATTGGTATTTTACCGCCGATAAAGTTGTATTGTCTCCAATTTGTATGGGAGCTTCTGCCGGTGTCGAAGGTGCTCTTATTGACACATACACATCTACAGACAGAAGAAGGAACTGGTGGTTTGTTCAGCCATCCGGACAACCAGGTGCATTTTTAGCATCGATTGTCCATCAACCCACAAAATTCAGTTATTATGATAATGTGAGGTTTACTCAAAATATGAGAACAGCAGAGATATATCTCAATCTTGCTGAGGCTTATATCCGTTCTACGACCCCACAAAACGAAACGGCAATTAACTATCTGAATACGTTGCGTGCAAAGCGGATAGGTAGCTATGTGCCTTTGACAGCAGGCGGATTCGCAAATAAAGAGGCGCTTTTAAAATTTACGCTTGAAGAGAGAAGAAGAGAGCTTTGTTTCGAGGAGTTTCATCGCTGGTGGGATCTTAGACGTACCGGAATGCCTTCATTAACTCACTACTGGCTTTCAGATAAATACGTACTGAATGAAAAAGACCCTGCTTATATACTTAATTTTCCAAAAGATGAGCTAGATTTTAATAATCTTTTGGTTCCTAATAATCGTCCGGAAAGACCAAAATCAAATTAATTTTAACATTATGAGAAAAATATATACACTATTATTACTTTCTGTTCTGTTATTCTCCTGTTCACTTAAAGATGAATTTGACTCTGTAATAGAAATGACAGAGAACGAGCCCACTTTTGACGTTTCAACAGATTATGGTCTGGAAATTAAAACAATGTTTGATAAATACGGAATACTTTTTAATCCCTCATTCACTCTGGAAGATTACAAATGGGATTGGAGTACAATAAATTCAGTATATGGTCCAAATACTACAGGTTTCAGATATACAAACGCGAATACCTCTTATGTTAAGGAGGTTATTGACTCTGTGAACAGTTGGGTTTTCAAAATCTTTCCCGATAGTTTTATTGCCGGAAGGCTGCCAAGAAAGATTTATATGTGTGATACATTATGTAACAGATTTACATATTCAAGCAAACTAGTTTACAGATGGTATGCCGGTGAAATTAAAACAAATTTTATGATGCTTGGATATGTTTCGGAAAGATTTAATGAGGAAAAGATAAAAAGGTCTTTAATAGAATCCTGGGTTTCTCTTTTTATCGAAAGAATGATAAGTTCTTCAAACCTTTCTATTCCTCTTCCTTTTACTGATTTAAGTACTGATGGCTATGCTAAAATAACCTTTACCAATGCAGAGGACGTGATTACAAATTATGGTTTACTTAAAAAGGGAAGAACGGGTCAGAATACTGGATCTGCATCCGCAGCCTGGAATAAAACTACTCCTGCTCAGGATTTTGGAGATTTTGTAGCCTTTATTGTATATGTGCCGGAATCTGAGAAACAGATAGCTTATAACAAGAATGTAAAAATTAAGCAAAAGGTTGATATTGTAAAAGATTATTTTCTAACCAATTTTAATATAACTCTGCCTTACTGGCCTAGATAATAATGATATAAGTCGCTTGCAAAATGTTAAATTAAAAAGTGAAATGAAAAAAATATTACTGATCACATTTTTGTTATTCAACAAATTGATCTTTTCTCAGGGAATTGAGTTTAATACACATAATACCTGGCAGGAGTTGATTTCAATAGCTGAATCTAGAAATAAACTTATTTTTCTGGATTGTTATACTACATGGTGCGGACCATGTAAAGGAATGGCAAGTGAGGTATTTACCGACAAAATAGTTGGAGAATTCATGAATGGTAATTTTATCTGCACTAAAAGAGATATGGAAAAGGGAGAGGGAGTTGAACTGAATACAAAATACAAATCTTTTATTCCCGGGTACCCTACATATCTGCTCATAAATTCGGATGGAGAGGTGATTTATCAGGCTGCCGGATATATGAAAGCCGAGAAGTTTATTCAGTCTATGAAGGAGGGGCTTGAAAGGAAGTCCTGGATTATTTACAAGAAAAGATTTGACGAGGGCGAAAGATCCTTGGATTTTGTAAACGAATTTCTTAAGATGTTGGAAACGGCATATCAGAATAATATACTAGAGGAGGTGAGGTCTTATGCACTGAACAATATTACTTTTGATCTTATTTCAAATAATAAAGCAGCATATGATATATTCAGAAAGTATTGGACTGATGTTACTTCTCCTGTATTCAAACAATTCATGTCGGGCCCTGCAATTTACAGAAAGCATAAGGACCCTGAGTCAGAAGTGAATAACTGGGCCGGAAGATTATATGAAAGAAGAGTAAGATCTATGTTCGATTCTTTGGTAAAATCAGGAATTAATTCTTATGATTTGACTGTTGCAGACGAAATTCTTGCCGATATCAGAAAAAGTTATGTCAAAGATAGAGAGGAGTTAATAGCAAGAATTTTAGTACTAAATTCAATTGCAGAAAACAAACTACCTAACTTCTTTGATATTGTTGAAAATGCAAGATCTTTTGGCCTTTTAAGAAATTATTCGAATTCAATTTCATCTATATGCAGAGAATATTTTAAAAATAGTAATGACAAAAAGGTAATTTCTAAATGTTTAAAATTGACCCAAATAGATACTACTTCAAATTTACTCCTCCCGGAAATGGTTCGAAACTATGCATTTTTTGTCGGAAAATCGGGTGATACGGAGAATTCAAAGATATTGTTCGACAAAGCAGAAGCTGTAGAAAAAGATCTTAAAGAGAAGTTTGGAGGTATAATTAAATAAGATTTGAATTAATAATATAGTATGAAAAGAGTCTGTATAGTATGAAAAAGAGTCTGTTATTAATTGTTTTGCTTATGGGATACATTCTACCGATTGTATCTCAAAATAAAGATATAAAACTTGAAGGATATATTTTAAGTGGAAAACAGGGAGAAAAAATTGAGTTGAAATCTTTTCCTAAAAACAGGGGAGAAAAGCCGGTTTTACTGGATAGCTCTATTTCCGGCACTGACGGAAAATTTGCATTTAGTTGCATTGGCTTGACAACTGATAAGTATCAACTTACTATGGGCAACCAAAAATTGGATGTTTTCCTGGACTTCTGTACTACAAAAATTCTAATTGAAGATAAAATTTCAAAAGCTAAAGTACTGAATAATAAAGCAGATTCTATAATCAGACTCTTCGACAACAATGGATCGTCTTATGCATTTTTACAATTGGGTATTGCTCTGGCAAATAAGCAATATATGGACAAGGGAGAACAAATGCCCGACTCGTTGCTTAAGCCTATGGTACAAATGATGGATTCAATCCTGAAGAAAAAAGACGAAATATTAGAATTGGCAAGAGAAAATGGTGGATTGGCACTTGCCTATATAGTTTCATCAAATGCTGCTGACAAATTTAAAACTAAGGACTTGAATGATGCTTACTATAAACTTAACAATGCAGAGAAAGAGTCCTTTTACGGTAAAAGTTTTAAATTGTTACTTGAAAAAATAAACAGACTGGAACCAGGAGTTAAAGCTCCGGATTTCACAAGTAAAACTCCGGATGGAAAAGAGGTTAACCTATACAGTTTTATCAAGGGAAAGAAATTGGTTTTAATAGATTTCTGGGCATCTTGGTGTGGCCCTTGCCGTAAAGAAAACCCGAATGTCAAGGAGCTATACAATATTGCATCCGTGAGAGGATTTGATATTATTTCTGTTTCTCTGGACGATAAGTATGATAATTGGGTAAAGGCTATTAAAGATGATGGATTAAACTGGACTCATGTTTCTGATCTTGGAGGATGGAAAGAGAGTACAGCTGTTCTGTATAATGTTACCGCTGTTCCGGCAACTGTACTCATTGACGGGAATGGTATAATTATAGACAAGAACTTAAGGGGAGATAAACTTAAACAAAAAGTGCTTTCAATTTGTAACTAGTGTAGGATTCAAACAACAAATTTATAAATTGCGAATAATTAAGAAATTTTGTGTTAAGTGGATGAGTTAACACTTAGGGCTAAGATCAAAGCCCGGAATAATCAGGCGATAGAGTATCTTTTCGATACCTATTATGAGCGTCTTTTTCTCTTTTCTGAAAAATTCATCTATAATTCAGATACTGCTCACGATATGGTTCAAAGTGTGTTAATAAGACTTTGGGAGAATGCAGATAAAATCGAATTCAAACATAGTGTGAAAGCATATTTGTTTACCTCTGTTAAAAATGAGTGCTTGCAGTATCTCAGGAGTTTAAAAATCAGAGATAATAACAATAGAAAATGGGCATCTGCCTATTTAGAATCAATGAATAGTGATATTATTGATGACTCAATGTCAGAACTTATAGACTTGATAAAAGAATATGTAAATGAGCTGCCTCTTCAATGCAAGACAATTTTTAAATACAGACTGTCTAATGATCTTAAATACAGCGAGATAGCAGAGAAGCTTAATGTTTCTGAAAATGTGGTAAAAGTTCAGATTTTCAGAGCAAACAAAAAATTGAGAGAGATTTTCAGGAGGAACAATATGAATTTGGTTCGGGCTCTTATCTATTTTATTGGCATTTAGAAAGTTCTATTGATATATAGAAAGTTCCGAGAGCATCTCTTTACATTTCGCAATATCATCTGCAGTAACTTGAATTGCATTTTGCCCTTTTGCCAGTGCAATTTTCAGTACATCGGCAGCACTTCTATTTTTTCCAATCTCCTTCAGTTTCTCAACTATGTAAACAGAATTTTTGCATGACGGATAAAAATCATTAAGAAACAGGTAAAATTCTTCAACCTTATTGACAAATGTCTCATCTTTTTGTGATACAGCAAAAGTAAAATACTTCTCAAGATGATTAATCATATTTGCCGAAATATAATAGCTGTCCATACCGGTAAAAATTTTCATCATTTCTGATGTGCTTTTGATACTTTTCATCTCTTCTTTGTTGCCACTTAAGACAGCTGCATCATATTTTTCTTTTAATCCTTTTTCCAGCATCTCTTTTATTCCGTTTGTTTTAAGATATTCAAGCTTTAGAGTATCAATATATTTATCAAAAAAAGCTGTGAACTTATCCCATTTTTTTTGCGATGAATAGAAGTCCAGTCTAAGCAGATGGGATGGTACATATATATTACCGCCCCCAAGTGAGGCAGAGGCTATACTGTTTTTATTTGCCGGAATGGAGAAAAATAGCTCTTTTAAATACAGAATATCTTCAAATTCGTAGGAATTTCCACTCTTGGCTGCAGAAGTCAGGCATGAGCTCATAGATTTTCCGATAGCCCGGTTAAACTTGTTCTCATCTTTTTTAGAAAGATTTTTCTCTTTTGATATTTTAATCGCCAGGTTTATAAGCCTTGTGGTTAACTCTCGGTCATAGAGATTGATTTTTTCTATTCTTGAAACATTCAGGCTATCAATTATCTCAATGTCATTTAGAGTGTTGAGGTATTCATTTAAAACCATTCCACCATCTAATCCGCATTTGTCAAGTTTAATAAGATACTCATTCAAAAACTCACGTGAATTTTCTCCTGTTTCATATCTGGATTTTAGCTTTTGAATCTCCGGGTAGAGTGTATAGGCTATAACGGCTTTTTCTCCCTCTTTCAATAGTCCTTTTTCATCTCTGTATCCGAGAAACTTGTAAACAAGTTCTCCGTTGCCGTTTACAAATAGCAAAGTTGGGTATGCAGTAACGCCATATTTCTTTGCAATCATTTTACCATCATCGGTTTTTTCGGCATCTGCTTTAAAGCATATAAAGTTTGAATTAAAAAACTCACCAACAGCAGTCTGAGGAAAAACCTCTTTGGCTAGAGCTTTGCAAGGAGCGCACCATGATGTATATATGTCGATAAAGATAGCCTTATTCTCTTTTTTTGCGATGCTAATTACCTCATCAAATTTTTTGTCTCTGAAAGTTATACCTTGAGAATACAGGTTAACCACAAAAGTTAAAGGGATACAGAGAAGAATTAATTTTTTCATTTTTACGGTATTAATAAATAAAAATACTACTACAACAGTATATTCTGCATTGTAGAATTTATATATAAGATGATATAGTCCCTTAAAAAGTTACACCTGGGGGAGACCTTGCCACAGTTTTCGGCAAGTGATTGTTTATCTGACGTTTGTACTTCCCATTTTTTAAATAACAAGTGAGGATTTTATCATTATTAAAAAATGGCTCAAGGATCTACCTGATTAATAAGAAGTTGCCGAAAACTGTGGCAAGGTCCTGCTCGGTCTGCTGGAAGCGGAGCTCCGGTTGTTGCAAGATTGCCTCGCTACGTTCGGTGATCCCCTGGGGGGATTGTCTCGCTTCGCTTGGCGTTCCCCGGTGGGGGAAGCTAATAACAGCAAAAGCCTTTTTGCTTCGCAAAATCTTTTTTTATTTGCACACAGTCACTCAGGCAAGCTTGGTTCCTGTGTGCAAATAAAAAAGGGTATCACTATCGGATACCCGGCTTTTGCTGTTTTTGCGGAGAAAGGGGGATTCGAACCCCCGATACCTTTTTGAGGTATACTCGCTTTCCAGGCGAGCCAGTTAAGCCACTCCTGCATCTCTCCTTTTTTGATCTAACAGGTCGCAAATATACAACTTATTTTACATTTTTTTGGTACTTTTGCTTTGTGGAACTCCAATTTTGGATTATCAAATATGATCACCTGAACCCCAGTTCCGGATTATCATTCAAACCTTAAATAACTATACAAATTAAACTAACTATACAAAAACATATGTACAACGACCTGCTTAACAAAAAAACCAGACTTGCGGTGGTGGGGCTGGGTTATGTCGGACTGCCGATAGCACTTGAGTTTGCCAGGAAAATATCCGTAATCGGTTTTGATATATCAGAAGCGAGGCTGGAGAAGATGAGAAATGGGATTGACCCGGGGAAAGAACTTGATCCCGAGGCTTTTGAAGGTTGTGATATCGAGTTTACATCCTCTTTGGAGGTTCTTGCTAAGGCTACTTTTTATATCGTAGCTGTACCTACTCCGATAGACAATGCAAATATGCCTGATCTCAAGCCTCTGTTGGAAGCAACTACAAGTGTGGGAAAAGTTCTAAAAAAGGGGGATTATGTTGTATATGAGTCCACTGTATATCCGGGTTGTACAGAGGAAGATTGTGTTCCTCTGCTGGAATCCATATCATGGCTCAGGTTCGGGGTAGACTTTAAAGTCGGATACTCTCCGGAGAGGATCAATCCTGGAGATAAGCTGCATACTCTTACTAACACAGTCAAAATTGTATCAGGATGTGATAGTGAATCACTTGATCTGATTTCCAAAATTTACGAGATGGTTGTGCAACCGGGGGTATTTCGCGCTTCCTGCATTAAGGTTGCTGAGGCGGGTAAAATTGTTGAGAATACCCAGAGGGATGTCAATATTGCGCTGATGAATGAGCTTTCTATCATTTGCAGCCGTATCGGTATCAATACATATGAGGTGCTTGAAGCGGCCGGCACAAAATGGAATTTCCTTAAATTCTATCCTGGTCTTGTAGGAGGTCACTGCATCGGAGTGGACCCGTACTATCTTGTGCATAAGGCGCATCAGCTAAAGTACCATCCCCAGATAATCAACGCCGGCCGCTTCGTCAACGACAGCATGGGCGGATACATCGGCAAAAAGATTGTAAAAAACCTTGTCAGACTCGGCAAGAACATCATGGGGGCAAAGGCCCTTGTAATGGGTGTCACATTTAAGGAGGATGTTTCGGACATTCGTAACTCAAAGGTTGTGGATATAATCCGGGAACTGGAAGAGTATGGGATCAGCGTTGATGTCGTTGATCCTCAGGCCTCACCGCAGGAGGTTATGCATGAATACGGTATCAGGTTATCAACCCTGCCGATACATCTTCAACAGTATTTCCAGTGCTCAGACCAACAGTCTACGCATCAGACCGTTCAAACATCAGACCAACGCTCTACGCATCAACCCTCTCAACCGTTTGCACAACAAGCTATTAATGAGACCTATGACGCAGTGGTTGTGGCTGTCTCTCACAAAGAATATAAGAATCTGCCACAGGAGTTCTTCAAGTCAATCACTACCGATAAGGCTGTATTTGTGGATGTTAAAGGTATATTTAGAAATAAAATTGATCAGATGACCTACTGGAGTCTCTGAGAATTCATCGACGAAGATTACTAAAGTTCCCCACATTAAGCCGTAATATGTATTAGCCAGATTATGTGTGTTATATGTTTGCACAAACTATGTCTTACTACTTTATTTATACTACTACATTACTTAAGGTTCATACAGCCTATGTTTGAGCTTTAAAGTAAAACAGTTTGGAGGAACCACCGATTTCAGGACGGGACGTAGATGTTAGCAAATTTTACA
>JALNXR010000297.1 GCA_023230265.1 Bacteroidales bacterium
AACAGATGCAATCAATGCAGGAGACTGGTGTGTAATGAGATGTGAAGAGATGCTGTTTATTGAGGCAGAGGCAAAAGCTATGGGCGGAAACCTTGCCCCCGCCAAGACTCTTCTTGAAAACTGGGTTAAAACATACCGTAATCCTTCATATACTTCCCACGCTGCAAGTGCAGCAGAATTCCGCGATGAGGTATGGTTCCAGCGTCGTGTTGAGCTTTGGGGAGAGGGACACGCATTTTTTGACCTGCAAAGGCTGGATAAAAACATGGTACGCTTCAACAGCCGTATTCCTCTGTCAAACTATCCCGAGAACTTCCAGTTCAATCTGGCAAACAATAATCCCATTCGCCTGCTGACAATCCCTCAGAGAGAGATAAATGCCAACAATGGTATAACCGAGGAGCAGAACAATCCGGGAGAGTCACTTCTTCCGATTGCCCCAAATGCCGGAGCCGGTCTGCTGGATGGAGTCACAAACTAAACTGATGTATAATTTTAATGGAAATTACTATGAAAAAAATTACAAAAATCATATTCACACTTCTTGGGGTATCAGTTTTTCTGGTTACAGCCTGCACTGAGGATCCGGTTACAAGATGGGCGTCACCGGAAGAAAATAATAATCCTAATCTAATATTTTTCCCTCCCCTGAGTGATGCATCTGCCAACAATACAGATGTAACTGTTTCTACAGAAGCAACCAGTTATACATACAAATTATTCAGATCGAATACGGAAGGATCTATAACTATTCCCCTGATTTCAGAGAGTGATAATGTATTCAACTGTCCATCAACTGTCACTTTTGAAGATGGATCCGCTACGGCCGATGTTATTATTCGCTTTTCACCTCTAACATCCGAGCCTAAGACAGTTAAGATTAGTATTGATCCTCAATACACTTCTCTCTATGCAAAAGGGCATCCTCTGTTCATCGGGACCATTAAAGCGATAAACTGGATTTCTCTGGGTAATGGACAGTTTTACGACACCTGGGTTATGTACAACGTTGCCACAGTTGAGGTTAAAAAGGCAGAGGGGATGGACAGGTACCGTATAATGAATCCCTATCCACAGGCTATACTCGAAGATGCAGATTGGGGGGACTGGATTGGAGGACCCAAAAGTGAACTCATCGAATTTTGGATAAAGCCCGATAAAACCATAGCATGGGACGGATTCTGGTATCCCGGACTACTCTATTATGCTGATCCTGCCGCCCCACTAAAACATTATCTTCCATCTACTCTGGGAGCAATTCTCGGGAGACCTGCCTATGCTGAGGATGACGCAAAGAGCAAGGTTATTACAGCGAACAAACTCTTCCTGCTCCATCCATATATCTGGATTGACGGTGTTGGCGGATGGCTGGGTCAGGACACCTACCTTTCGCTCCCGGAAGGGCCTGATCTTTATGAATATTTAGGTCTCTGATAAACTGGAATCCGTGTCTCTGATAAACAGAGATTAACTAATAATACAGAGGGGTCAAAAAAACTTATTTTGACCCCTCTGTTGCTCAATGGTAATTTTTTTGTTATTGAGCTGTTTACTTGGTAGTTACAAGACCAAAACTTTAATAAACAAAAAGTTTGCGTTTTGTAACTACTTGTTTTTATGGTTAATGACAAAATCTTCGTCGTTGAGAAACTGCTGCACACTATCAAACTGCACCCTTCTTTTCACAATCCTCCCCTGATTGTCCACAAAAAGGTTCTGTGGCAGATATGTTATCTCATAAACAGGGATAAATGAGCTAAAGGTCCCATTGAATTCAGAAAGCTGTATCCATGGCAGCCGGCCTTTTTTTATTGCATCCAGCCATTCTCCCTTTATGTCATCTAAAGTAACTCCCACGATTTCCAGCCCCTTTGGACGGAATTGATTGTACAACTCCTTAAGTTGCATATTTATGACTCTGCTCTCCGGATTTGCACCTGCCCAGAAATATAACATGGTAAGAGTATTGCTTCTGTAAATTGAATCCAGATTAACAAACTCCCCTTTCATGTTCTTTAAAGTCATCCCGGGGGCGGAATTTCCGGGATCCAGATGTTTTTTACTCTCTATCATCTGCCTTACTATATCAATATTGATATTATCAGCAAATCTGGCATCAGCAATAAACTGTTGCAGACGCTTATCAATATCGCTTGTCTCAGACATCGTTTTTGACTTTTCCACCAGAAGATCAAGAGCAAAAGATGAGAGAGGAGATGAAGCTGCAAGGCTGTCCTTTAGAGTGGCAATCTCTCTCGCCGGTGTTCCCCCCTTTATCCTTGACTCTACAATTGCATAAAGCTTATGGCTTTCACTCCCCTCTACCAAAGACTCGGAGAGATTGCCGGGATTGAGTTTAATACTATAGTTCCCGTTTTCAAGGTATATTTTCAGAGAGCTTTTCACACCGCTGAGCCTTATCAGTGCCATACCCGGTGTCTTTACGGAACCGCGGAACTTAAAACGACCATTTCTAATCCGGACAGTATCTTTGAAAAAATTGTATTTTGAAAGAGAGATAAGATAAACCTCTTCATTTTTCGGTTGTGTTTTATCACTGTAATCAATCTCTCCGTCAATAACGAATCCATTCTCCCGTTGTGAGCATGATACTGTAAAAAGTATAAGAAGAGCTATTGTAACAATAATAGGTATATTTTTCATAGTCACACATTTACAGGTGTTTACAAAATTTACCTCATCTGACATTTTTCACGGATGAAAAATAAAAAGAGGGGCCAAAATAGTGTATTGGCACCCTCATTCTTAAAACATTACTTTTTTTTACTTCACTCCAAGGTGCTCTTTAAGAAGTGCTTCGATTTCGTCTTTAGCTACCTGGCGTTTGATAATATTTCCCTGTTGGTCAATAAAAATGTTCTGGGGAATAAATCTTACATAGTAGAGATTTGCAGCTTCAGAATCCCAGTATTTCAGATCAGATACCTGGGTCCAGGTGAGTTTGTCGTCAACTATAGCCTTGTTCCAAAGTTCAGCATCCCTGTCGAGAGATACTCCTATAATTCCGAAACCTGCTTTGTTGTATTTTTTGTAAATTTCTA
>JALNXR010000288.1 GCA_023230265.1 Bacteroidales bacterium
TTTTTGTATGGTACCCTATGTTATGTCTGCAGAGCTGGTTTCGAGGGCAGATGCAGGTTTTGCCAATATCTGGGGACTTCAGGACTGTGCTGAAACCATTCATGAGTTTGGCAGTGAAGAACTTAAAAATGAATTTCTTCCAAGAATCAACAATGGGGAAACCTGCTCCATGGACCTTACCGAGCCGGACGCAGGTAGTGATCTTCAGGCAGTTATGCTTAAAGCCACATTTGATTCCTCAAAGGGTTACTGGCTCTTGAACGGCGTTAAAAGGTTTATAACCAATGGTGATGCCAATATAAAACTTATACTTGCCAGATCAGAGGAACAGACAAAAGACGGAAGGGGACTCTCTTATTTTGTATATGACAAAAGCTGGGGGGGCGTAACAGTAAGAAGGATAGAGAATAAACTGGGGATTAAGGGTTCTCCTACTTGTGAGCTGGTCTTCAAAGATGCCCGGGCAAAATTGGTGGGTGAGAGAAGGATGGGACTGATCAAATATGTGATGTCCCTGATGAATTCGGCAAGGCTTGGAGTTGCAGCGCAATCAGTCGGGATATCAGAAGCTGCATTTAGGGAGGCTCTTAAATATGCCGCTGAGCGGGAGCAATTCGGGAAGCCAATTATTCAGTTTCCTGCTGTATTCGAAATGCTGGCTCTGATAAAAGCCAAACTCCGTGCCTCCAGGTCTCTTTTGTACGAAACCACAAGGTTTGTTGATATGTATAAGGCTTACAACTACATATCCATGGAGAGAAAACTCACTCCGGAGGAGAGAAACGAGTCCAAGTATTATCAGAGACTTGCCGACATGTACACTCCGATGGTAAAGATGATGGCATCTGAGTATTGCAACCAGAATGCCTATGACTCACTTCAAATTCACGGGGGATCAGGCTTTATGAAGGATTATCCAATCGAAAGGATATACCGGGATGCAAGAATTACCACAATATACGAAGGCACTTCCCAGCTGCAGGTTGTATCTGCTCAGAGATACGTGACAAACGGTGCTTATCTGGAAAAGATCAGAGATTATGAGACTGCAGAAGTTAAACCTGAGTTTCTGCATTTAAAGAAAATGCTTGTCAGGATGGCTGATCAGTATAAACAGGCTGTTGAAAAGATCAGCGGAGAGGATGAAGAAACAATGGACTTTCACGCAAGACGGCTTGTAGAAATGGCTGCCCATATTATTATGTCACACCTGCTTATCAGTGATGCCCAAAGAGAGGGATCTTTCACGGAATCAGCGCTGATCTACACAAAAAAGGCCAAAGCATGGAACGACGAACACTTTTCATACATTACAGAATTCTCACATAACGATCTGGCACCTTTTCTTTCCGTAAAGGAGAGTGAGATTACTGAGTAAAGAGTATGTCATATTCCCGATCAGCGCATAACGCTTAATTTCAGGAATTATAACATATGTGATACAGGGTTTAACAATATTGTTACTAATGGCGGCTGTATTTAATGTTCAGATTTTTTAAATGTTTTTTTGAAACCATGATAAAGACGAGACCCCTATGAATCAACATGATAGATACAGAATTTCAGTCTGGGGCACCGGGAATGTTGCACTCCGTCTGTCAGTTGCACTTAAAGATGCAGGACACTCACTGGAATACATTTGCGGGAGAGACGTGGAATCAGGAAACAAAATTGTCCGTATTCTCAACCGTTCCGGAAATAAACCTGATTGTTCTTTTACAACAGATTACACCTGCCTGAAAGAGTCAGAGGTTGTTGTAATCGCTGTTTCTGACGATGCTATTAAAGAATTATCAGAAAAATTTGCCACACTGTTTGACACCCGTCAGGATCAATACACAGGGATGGCTGAACCTCCCCTGGTAGTTCACACTTCAGGTGCATCACCGGCAACTGTTCTGGCTTCTAACAGCCGTTATGGTGTGTTGTATCCCCTGATGACCTTAAGCAAGATTAAACCTGTAGATTTCAGACTGGTTCCGTTTCTTTTAGAAGGATCGGATTCTGTTGCAGAAAAGATTCTTTCTTCAATTGTTTTCTCACTTGGCTCCGAATACCATTTCTGCAACTCTGCAGAGCGTCTCAGAACACATGTTGCGGCGGTCTACATCAGCAACTTTATAAACTACCTGGCCGGACTTGCATTTGAAATATCCAAACCAAACCAGACATTGCTGCTCCCCCTGGCAATTGAGACAGTAAGAAAAGCATTTTTGTACGAAAATCCTTTTGATGTACAGACGGGCCCCGCCAGAAGAGGAGATATTGAGACAATCTGTAAACATCTGGAAATTCTCGGTAAATATCCTGAACATCGTCATCTCTATATAGAAATCACAAATTTGATACTGGAAAGATCTGGCTTTGAGAAAATAAAAATTTAATCCTCCATTGAAATATTATCTATTTACTAAATGAGTAACTACAAATCAAAACTATCAGGTATAAAAGCATTTGCCTTTGATGTTGACGGCGTTTTCACAGATGGTTCAGTTCTGGTTACAGAGAACGGGGATCTACTGAGAATGCATAATGCAAAAGACGGGTTTTCGGTAAGAATGGCTGTTATGATGGGTTATCCTGTTGCAATAATTACCGGCGGCGTATCCTCAAGCATTGTAAGCAGATTCCTGCAGCTCGGTGTGGACCGTAAAGATATTTACACTGGATCTCATGTAAAACTTCCTGATTTTATGGATTTTTGCAACAGACACAAACTCTCACCAAAAGAGGTGCTTTTTATGGGAGATGATATACCTGACATACCTGTACTAATGGAATGTGGTCTGCCTTCCGCCCCCTCAGATGCGGTTACCGGGGTAAGGGAGATATGTGATTATATATCTCTCTATCCCGGAGGAAAATGCTGTGTAAGGGATATCATTGAACAAACTCTCAGGATACAGGGAAAATGGAACCTGTCTCTGGTGGCATATTCAGGTTAGATTCCGGATTATTCATAAAGAAGTATATGGCAAATAAACTGTTCTCCCGTTTCAGAATTATTCTGCTCTCATCCTCCCCCAGAAGAATTATGCTTTTAAAGGGTGCTGATATCGATTTTACTGTTGAGACAAACCACGGCAGTGATGAAAGTTTTGATCCATTGATGGATGCAAGTCTTGTCCCTGAATTTCTTGCCAGGCAAAAAT
>JALNXR010000186.1 GCA_023230265.1 Bacteroidales bacterium
ACCCTCCTGCGTACCGGCTTGTCCTGTGAACATAAATATTCCCGAATTTATTGCCTACATAGAAAAGGGTGAGATTGAGAACGCTGCCCGCACAATTTACAGAGACAACTCTCTGCCTGCCATATGCGGACGGGTTTGTCCACAGGAGTCCCAGTGCGAGGGATCATGTATCCTGGGTGTAAAGGGGGAAGCAGTAGCGATAGGAAAACTGGAAAGATTCACTGCAGACTGGAGCCGTGAAAAGGGTCTGAGATTTACAGAGAAGGCTCCGGAGAACGGACACAGAGTGGCAATAGTCGGGAGCGGCCCTGCATCTTTAGCCTGTGCGACGGATCTGGCAAGAATGGGGTACGATGTAACCATATTTGAGGTTCTGCATGAGGCGGGAGGGGTACTTCAGTATGGAATCCGGAATTCAGACTTCCAAAGGAGGATGTTGTAAAGAAAGAGATAGAGAATGTACTTGCCCTGGGTGTTAAGATTGAGACAAATATCCTGGTAGGCAGAACAGTTACAATTGACAATCTGATGAACGAGGAGGGTTTTGAAGCTGTGTTTATCGGTTCCGGAGCCGGACTCCCAAAATTTATGAATATCCCGGGAGAAAATCTGAACGGAGTGGTTTCAGCTAACGAATTTCTTACCCGTAATAACCTTATGAAAGCCTACGATCCGGAATATGAAACACCTATATACACAGGAAAGAGAGTTGCTGTTGTCGGAGGCGGAAATGTGGCCATGGACTCTGCAAGAAGTGCACTAAGGCTGGGAGCTGAGGTGACTGTGGTTTACCGCAGGACAGAAAAGGAACTTCCTGCAAGAGTGGAGGAGGTACATCACGCAAAACAGGAGGGCATTGAATTCAGAATGTTGACTAATCCTGTTGAGGTGCTCGGAGATGAAAAAGGCTGGGTGAGAGGGATTAAGTGTATTAAGATGGAGTTGGGTGAACCTGATGAAAGTGGTAGAAGATCTCCGGTTCCGGTACATGGTTCAGAGTTTGATATTGAGACAGATGTGGTAATAATGTCTTTGGGAACATCTCCCAATCCTCTGATTGCGGCCACAACTCCCGGTCTGCAGATAAACCGGTGGAACTGTGTTGTGACAGATCAGGACGGAACAACTACAAAACCCGGTGTTTTTGCAGGAGGGGATGCAGTTACAGGTGCTGCAACAGTTATTCTGGCTATGGGAGCCGGCAGAAAGGCTGCTGTAGCAATTGACAGATATATAAGAGGTAAATGATAATTATACCGGTCACAATCGATAATAATATCAGATTAGCCGGATTTATGAGTAATTTTACAAAATAAATTTTGATATAAAATGGCTCAGAAACCTACCATACCAAAGGGAACCAGGGATTTCTCCCCTTTGGAGATGTCCCGCAGGGAGTATATTTTCAATACGGTTAAATCTATATTCAGGCTCTATGGTTACTCTCCGATAGAGACACCCTCTATGGAGAATCTGTCAACTCTGCTGGGAAAATATGGAGAGGAGGGAGAGAGATTGATTTTCAGGATACTGAATTCAGGAGATCCCTTCTCCGGAATTGATCCCGGAATGCTTGGCAACAGCATTGCCCTTTCCAACATTGTTTGTGAAAAAGGATTACGTTACGACCTTACTGTTCCCTTTGCCCGTTATGTGGTTCAGCATCAAAATGAAATTGTATTTCCGTTTAAAAGATACCAGATTCAGCCGGTCTGGAGGGCAGACAGACCCCAGAAAGGGCGATACAGGGAATTTTTCCAGTGTGACGTGGATGTGGTGGGCAGCAAATCCATGCTCAATGAACTTGAACTGGTCCAAATAGTCAATGATGTGTTCAGAAGGCTCAGTCTGGATGTGGAGGTGAGAATAAACAACCGCAAGGTTCTCTCTGCAATTGCAGAAGTTGCAGGTGTTCCGCAAAAGCTTACCGAGATAACTGTTGCAATTGATAAAATTGATAAAATAGGGTTGGACCTGGTTAAAAAGGAGCTTGAGGAGAGAGGAATCGACCGTGATGCAATAGGGATCATAGAACCTGTACTGTTGCTGGAAGGCTCATTCGGCGAAAAGTTATCAGTAATGAGAGAGGTTCTGGAGAATTCAAAGAGCGGTGAGGAGGGGCTGAATGAACTTGAAGAGTTGTTTAAACTGGCACAGAGTGCCGGGGTCCACAAAAACCTGATTCTGGATCTCTCCCTTGCCAGAGGGCTTAATTATTATACCGGTGCTATATTTGAGGTAAAGTCAAAAGAGGCTCAGATGGGAAGTATATGTGGAGGAGGAAGATATGATAATCTTACAGGTGTTTTCGGACTCGAAAACATGCCCGGTGTGGGGATCTCCTTTGGTGCTGACAGAATATATGATGTACTGCTCTCCCTTGACAGATTCCCCGGCTCTCTTGCTTCTGCCTCCCAGGTGCTGATGGCCAATCTCGGGCCCGGAAGTGTAAATTATCTTCTGAAAACTGCAAATTTGCTGAGGGAGGCTGGTATCTCCTGTGAGATCTTTTCTGCTGATGCCAGACTAAAGAAGCAGTTTGAGTATGCAGAGAAGAAAAATTTTTCCTACATGGTTATTGCCGGTGAGGAAGAGATTGCAAAAGGTGTGGTGAATCTTAAAAATCTGGAGAGCGGAGTGCAGGAGACTCTTATTGCAGATGAGATAGTCAAACATATCAAAAGAGATAAATAAAATTATTGTTTGCAGGTTTTGATAAAAAATACTACCTTTGCATGAAATACCGCGGAGTGGAGCAGTTGGTAGCTCGTTGGGCTCATAACCCAAAGGTCGGAGGTTCGAGTCCTCCCTCCGCTACAAAAAAGGAGAGAAAGCTAACCGGCTTTCTCTCCTTTTTTTACAGTTAAATATCTCTATCCTCCTTATCTGCTGATAACTAAAAATTCATCTACTGCTGAAATTTGTCATGTAAATCAGAAAGCATTGATTAATACGTTCTTAGTATGGTGTCAGATATAAAAGTGTAATAATAAATATCCTGTGTAATTATTTTTTTTATATTTGATACTAAAATAATTTATTATGGAATTTTCTATCAGAAGTGCAACCCCTGAGGATACTCCTATAATCTTCAGGTTCATCTGTGAATTGGCTGAATACGAGAGACTCAGCAGAGAGGTTACTGCAACTGTGGAAATCCTTCACGAGAGTCTGTTTGTAAAACGGCAGGCAGAGGTTCTTATCGCATCAGAAGACGACACTCCTGTTGGTTTTGCATTATTCTTTCACAATTTTTCCACTTTCAAGGGAAGAGCATGTCTCTACCTGGAAGACATTTACATACAGCCACCTCACAGAAGCAAGGGCTACGGGAAAAAACTGTTTGCAGAGCTGGCCAGGATTGCCGTAGAGAGAGAATGCGAAAGATTTGACTGGGCTGTTCTCAACTGGAACATTCCCTCAATCAAAATGTATGACAGCATTGGCGCAGAACCTTTGTCAGACTGGGTTATTTACCGTCTCAAAGGAGATGCTCTCAGAAAATTAGCTGAACAGTAAAGATTGAATTTCCATCTCTTTTTCCTTCAACAACTACTCTTCCGGAAGAAAAGGAAGAGTAAAAGTTGATGTTGTCCCCAAATCTGCTTTCTGTATTAAAGTTAACACTCATTTCACGGGGAGCTGCTCCGGAAAGGATCCCGAAGGGAATCGTGTCGAGTGCCCATTCGATATACTTGGCATTATTTGTATGTCCGTTGATATCCAAATCGCTGAATAATACCTCACGTTTTCTCACAAATTCCATATCAGGCGGAAGTAATATCTTTTCGGCTCTCTCTGCAATAGCATCCCGTTCTTCGATTCCCTTGTAATCTTTTTCAACCAGTGCTCTCCTTTTAAGTCTTCTGGTAAGGGTGTCGATAGTTACCCAGGAAGATGTTGCAAGTATCATTTCATGATTATACCTGTCACATACTACAAAATCCCTGTACCAGAAAAGAGAATCTCCTCCTTTATGCCAGGTCTCGGCAGATATCTCCTCTCTCCACCGGGGTAATCTCAGAATCTTCATTTTTAGTCTGGAAAGAACCCATGCTGTATTATCCCTTATAAGATCCTCGTATCCGAAACCCAGCAAATCTGCATGTTTACCTGCCATCTCCTGAACAATATTCATTAAGGAGAACAGTTTCAGGTTCCCTTTAAGATCGGTTTCATAGCTTTTAACAAAAAAAGATTCGGTTAAGCTCTTCATTTTGTGATTAAGATGTGAATGTGACTATGGCAAAATTAGAGAATTTATTGCGATATCCCTTTATTTAACCTAAATTTGTATCCCTGTATTACAATCCATATCACAACTTATGAGCACAAAATATGTATTCGTTATGGGAGGAGTTACATCATCCCTGGGTAAAGGCATTATTGCCTCGTCTCTGGCTAAACTCCTTAAAGCAAGAGGATTATCTGTTACTATACAGAAGTTTGATCCCTATATCAATGTAGATCCCGGCACTTTGAACCCATATGAACACGGTGAGTGCTTTGTCACAGAAGATGGTGCTGAGACAGACCTTGATCTGGGACATTACGAAAGATTTCTGAACCATTACACCTCAAAGGCAAATAACATCACCACCGGCAAGATATACAGAACAGTTATTGACAAGGAACGTCAGGGGGCCTATCTGGGTAA
>JALNXR010000187.1 GCA_023230265.1 Bacteroidales bacterium
ATTTTTGTAATAAAGGCTGACTGTTTTCTGAGGGTTGGAGAACCTATGGCGGATATTAACTTTCCAATATGTGTGTGATTAATTATCAGCACATTGTTTGCCCCGGGAAGAACTTTGATTACCTTCTTAAGCTCCTGGTTATCCAAAACTGAGCTTCCTGAGAGCAGATGCCTCACAGATGACTCCAGCACCATCAGAGAGGGTGAGGCAATAAAATACTCAGGTGTCAGGGTATAAAAGATCCCACCTGCGTTATTGATTACCAAATTATTGTAATTCTGATGTTTTTCACCTCCTGCCTGAGATAAAATTTTTACTTTTAAAGAGTCTGCCCTCTGCTGATCCTCAGGTAATTTATAACATATCAGGGGGGATATTTCATTTTTGGCTGAGGTATGAACCGAGATAACTATATCACCGGGGAATCCTGATAATGTTTCAAGCACTCTGTTAAAAGGGCTCTGTTTACCGGTCAGGGGGAGAAAAACAGAAGAGGAGTCTGTCAGAATGGAGGATGCAACAGAAGCCTCTTTAAAACAGGCCATCAGAAGGGCATCTGAGGGCACTGCTTTTGCAGAGTTAACCGGTAGCCAATCAGAGTTTTCGTCACTTTTTTCACCTGATTCAAAGAGATAAAACGAGATAGTGGTGCCTGCCACAAGAAGGAGGATTACAGCTATCCATAAATACCATCTTTTTATACTCTTCATAGAGTTACTCTTCATAGAGGTGCAAAGCTATTAAAAATAAAAAAATTGAACAACTTAAACAAAATGTAATTTTTTTAATAATTTCGCAAAACATTTTAAAAAGAACAATCCGTTTCTATTATAATCAATTACTACATGGAGCTACAACCAAGCTATATCCTCAATCCTCTGCCGGCATTCCTGGATAAGCCCAATAACCAGTTTACAAAAAATGATATTATTAAATATATCATCTCTAACAACATACGAATTCTGAACTTCAGATATGCTGCGGCAGACGGTAGATTAAAAACTCTAAATTTACCCATTCCGGATATCAGATATCTGGACTCAGTACTCTCCTGCGGAGAGAGGGTGGATGGATCCAGTCTTTTCCCTTATATAGAGGCAGGCTCCAGTGATTTGTATGTAATTCCCAGATATTCAACGGCATATATAGACCCGTTCTCCTCTGTGCCTGCAATGGGAATTTTTTGCTCCTACTTTAACAAAGAGGGTCTTCCACTGGACTCCTCACCGGAAAACACACTTAGAAAAGCCTCTGACTCTTTTAAAAGAAAAACCGGTTATGAGTTTGAAGCAATGGGTGAACTTGAATTTTATGTAGTTGATAAAGAGAATCCTCTCTATAATATCCCCGATCAGAGAGGTTATCATGAATCTGCCCCTTTTACAAAATTCGAACAATTCAGATGTGAGGCAATCTACCATATTTCCCGGACCGGAGGCGAAATAAAATACGGCCATTCTGAGGTGGGGAACTTCTCTCTTGACGGTAAAATTTTTGAACAGAACGAGATTGAGTTTCTTGTCACCCCGGTGACTCAGGCAGCGGATCAATTGATGCTGGCCAAATGGATAATCCGTAACCTGGCTTTCAAATGGGGACTGGATGTTACGTTCGCTCCAAAGATTACAGGCGGGCAGGCCGGAAGTGGTCTTCACTTCCATACAAGGATAGTACAGGATGGTAATTCGCTGATGATTGAGGATGGGAGACTCTCCTCAATAGCCAAAAGAGTGATAGCAGGTTACATGAAATGTGCCTCCTCGCTGACGGCCTTTGGCAACACAAACCCAACATCCTACCTGAGACTGGTCCCCCACCAGGAGGCCCCCACAAGCATCTGCTGGGGAGACAGAAACAGATCTGTACTGGTAAGGGTGCCCCTGGGATGGACCGGGGAGAGGGATATGATGACTGTTGTAAATCCTTTGGAAAAAACCGGACACGATATCAGGAGAGACAAACAGACTGTCGAACTTCGTTCTCCGGACGGCTCCGCCGACATATACAATATTCTCTCCGGCCTTACGGTTGCAGCAAGGACAGGATTGGAGTCAGAAGACTCCCTTAAAGTGGCAGAGGAGACCTATGTGGATGTGAATATTCACAAAGAGGAGAATGGGGAAAAACTAAAATCACTCAGGCAACTGCCTGTCTCATGTGCCGAATCGGCATCGGAACTCAGAAAAAACAGGGGAATTTACGAGGAAGAGGGAGTGTTCAGCCCGCTTTTGATCGACGGTACAATTAAAATGCTTGAATCGTACAATGATAAAGGAATAAGAACGGAGATTGAAAAAAATCCTCAAAAGATGACAGAACTGGTAGAGAGATTTTACCACTGTGGTTAATTTCCTATCTCAGACATAAATTTGATCCTTACCAGCCTTATCTCCTCCTCTGTGTAGCCTCTTCCAAGCTCGTCAACCGCTACCTTAAGAGAATCAGTGTCAGTCTCGGTTTTGAAATATTCGTATATATCATCCACCTTGTCATCATCCACGGTCTGTTTTATATAGTAGTCAATATTAAGTTTTGTCCCTGAGTTTACAATTGATTCCACCTCGTCCAGCAGTTCACTCATTTCCATATCCTTGGCCTCGGCTATATCCTCAAAGGAGAGTTTACGGTCTATGCTGGTAATAATATATACCTTGTTTACCGATTTGTTCACCACCGATTTAACCACAAGATCCAGGGGCCTTTCAATCTCATTCTCTGCCACATATCTGGCTATAAGCTCTACGAACTCCTTGCCGAATTTTTTTGCTTTTCCCTCCCCGACTCCCTGACAGTTTTTAAGTTCATCAAGAGTTACCGGATATTGTATAGACATATCCTCAAGGGATGGATCGTGAAAAATCACAAAGGGAGGTAGTTTAAGCCTTTTTGACATAGAGTGGCGTAAATCCTTTAACATCGTGAGAAGCACCTGGTCCCCTCCCCCTCCCCCTGCTTTGCCTGCAGATGCAATCTGAGCCTCCTCGTCATCCTCAACTTCTTCAAACTCACGATCCTGGGTTAACATAACTGAATAGGGTTTCTCCAGAAACTCTTTTCCTTTGTCTGTACAGGACAAAAGCCCGTACCTCTCAATATCCTTGTCCAGAAGATGAAGAATCAGAGCCTGTCTTATTACTGCAAGCCAGAATTTTACACCCTTTTCTTTTCCTGTGCCAAAAAGTTCGTGATGGTGGTGGTTGTAAGATTTGATTATGGAATTGTCCACTCCGGACAGTATGTTGGCTATATGTTCGGCCTTAAAGTTCTCCTTCATTCCGGAAATCAGTTCCAGAAGGAGGGCAATATCCTCTGACCCCTCAAACTGTTTTTTGGGATAGAGGCAATTGTCACATGCACCGCAGTTATCCTGATGATACTCTTCACCAAAATAGTTAAGCAGTACCTTTCTTCTGCAGAGATTTGACTCGGCATAGGCAACTGTCTCCAGAAGCAGCTGCTTGCCTATCTCCTGTTCTGAAATAAGCTTTCCCTGCATAAATTTTTCCAGCTTCTGGATATCCTTATAGGAGTAGAAAGCTATACACTGTCCCTCTCCACCGTCCCTTCCCGCTCTTCCGGTCTCCTGGTAGTATCCTTCCAGACTCTTGGGTATGTCGTAATGCAATACAAATCTTACATCAGGCTTATCTATACCCATTCCAAAGGCTATGGTTGCTACAATTACATCAGTCTCTTCCATCAGAAAGCTGTCCTGGTTTGAAGATCTGGTGGAAGCATCGAGCCCTGCATGGTACGGAAGCGCCTTTATTCCGTTAACATTCAACAACTCTGCAACATCCTCCACCTTTTTTCTGCTCAGGCAGTATATAATCCCGGATTTACCCTCGTTGTTTTTTATGAACCTGATTATCTCCCTGTCAACATTGGATTTTGACCTGATCTCGTAATAGAGGTTTTCCCTGTTGAAAGAGGATTTGAAAACCCTGGCGTTTGTCATTCCAAGGTTCTTCTGAATATCACTCTGTACTTTAGGTGTGGCAGTGGCAGTGAGGGCAATGACCGGAGCTTTGCCTATCTGGGATATTATCGGCTGAATCCTTCTGTATTCCGGCCTGAAATCATGACCCCACTCTGATATGCAGTGAGCCTCGTCAACCGCATAAAATGAAATCTTTATCTGTTTGAGCAGGTATATGTTTTCCTCCTTTGTAAGGGATTCCGGTGCGACATAAAGTAATTTTGTCCTGCCCGATATCAGATCTTCCTTAACCTCATGAATCTGACTTTTAGTCAGAGATGAGTTAAGAAAGTGGGCTACACCCTCTTTCTCATATATAAAACCCCGGATTGCATCCACCTGGTTCTTCATCAGGGCAATAAGAGGAGAGATAATGACAGCTGTACCATCCATTATAAGTGCCGGCAACTGGTAACAAAGAGATTTCCCCCCTCCCGTCGGCATCAGGACAAACGCATCTTTATTTTCCATCAGATGCATTATTATCTCTTCCTGCTGCCCTTTAAAGGAGGAAAATCCAAAAAAAGTTTTTAACTTATCATGCAAAAATTCAGATTTGCTTTGCATATAATGTGTGGGGATACTGTAAATAAATCGACAAAATAAGTTACCTTTGTGGCTCTAAGTTATCTAATAGTTTTTTCATCTCAAAATTTTTTATGAATATTA
>JALNXR010000188.1 GCA_023230265.1 Bacteroidales bacterium
GTGCTGTTTGCATAGATTTATTATTTGTATGCAAAGGTAAGTAGCATAAATCTTGTAAAATAGGCGGGGTTCAACGAACGGTTACACTATACTTTTTGAAAAATTGTCTATGTGGCTCAACTACAACGGTTTGTAAAATTTGCTTGCGTGTAACACTTTCCGGGTGAAGCACCATACCATTTTATGTGGGAAACTTTTACACCAATGACATCGCTTTGCATTCCTGTAGCGTTTTTGGAATTAGCTTCGTATTGTCAGTATTGACACAAAAAAATTTTGAAGGCTATGAAAACAGGGACTTTGTTGAAGACGGTTATTTCGTTGATAATTGGATTATCAGTTATAGCAGGATTGTACACAATAACCGGATGTGAAAAACAAAACGGAGGAGAGCCGGAGGATCCCATTCAAATTGCTCTCAATGCACCTGAGCAGGAACTGGCAGTCAGGGGCAAGAGTTTTACCTTTTCTCTTCTTACATCTGTGATCGAATCGGAGGAAGAGGATGTGAATATTTCAATATCACCCTTTAGCCTCAATAGTGCTCTTGCCATGCTTATGAACGGAGCTTCAGGTGCAACAAAGGATTCCATAGGAAAGGCCATGGGTTTTGACGGTTTTACAGCTTCTGATGTAAATAATTACTTCAAGAAGGTAAGAGAGGCGGTTCTTAAAACAGACAAATCAGCAAAAATACTGATTGCCAACTCTATATGGTACCGTCAGGAGGCCACTCCACAAACCCTGTTTATCAACCTTAACAAAACCTTTTACAATGCGGAGATAAAGCCGCTTGACTTTACTGATCAGGAGAGTGCCGGCATTATAAATCAATGGTGCAGCGACAACACCAACGGTCTTATAGACAAAGTTATAGAAACCATAAAACCGGAGGATTTCATGTATCTGATAAATGCACTCTACTTTAAGGCACCATGGCAGAAGGGATATGAATTTGACCCGGAGAATACAGCTTCCGGAAACTTTAATCTTGCCGGAGGAGGGAGTGCCGGAGTAAGTATGATGAAGAATGATTTTAATGTTTCTTATTACTCAGATCAGAATTTGTCAATGATATCTATCCCCTACGGCAACGGAGCATTTGCCATGCACTTTTTCCTGCCTGCCCAGGGTAAGAGTTGTGAGACTATTGCAAATAGTCTTATCGACGAAGTCTACCTTAACAAGATTATCTCAGAATCGGCAGAGAGAAAGGTGTCGGCTTATATACCCAGGTTTAAGTTTAAATATGATATAGGTCTGAATAACATTCTCCAAAGCAGAGGAATGTCAATAGCATACGACCCCTTAAGGGCTGATTTCACAGACTCCTTCAAGGGTGTTCCCCTAGTTGTAACAGATGTAAAGCAGTTCAACTATATAAATGTGGATGAAGAGGGGACCGAAGCTGCTGCCGTAACATCCATAACAGTAGGATTGACCAGTATGCCACAGACTACCGAGTTCAGACTGGACAGACCTTTCCTTTATGCTATCCGGGAGAACACTTCCGGAGTTATTCTCTTTGCCGGAAGAGTGGGAAACCCTGCATCGGAGGGTAAATAGACCTTACAGGGGGTAAATGATCAGGTTTTCCGAATGCTTTGAAAATTTTTCCGAAAACTTTGAAAATTAAATTTCTTCGGTAGAGTTTCTTCTTTTATTCTTGCCGGAACCTCTCTCCTTATTTCTCTCCTTATTTCTCTCCTTATTCCTCTCCTTATTCCTGCCGGTATTACTTCTGGTATCTTTTCCGTTATCTCTGCTGCCAGAGGAAAATCCGGGAATTTCGCCCTCCCATATCAGGGTAAAATCGAGTTGTTTCTGCTCCAGGTTGGCTCTCTCCACCTTAATTTTGACGGCCTCACCCAATATGAATTTTTTATGACTCTGTTTACCGGTCAGGGTGTAAGACTCCTCGTCATAAACCAGGTAATCTTCTTTAATGTCACGGAGGGCTACAAGTCCCTCAACTCCCTCAGTGCCTGCAGTGTTAAGTTCTACAAACATACCCCATTCGGTGATACCGGAGATGGTTCCGGTGAATACCTGCCCAACCTTATCCTGCATAAACTCCACCATCTTGTATTTAATACTTGCCCTCTCTGCTTCTGCTGCAAGTTGTTCCCTTTCGCTGGAGTGCTTGCACCGCTCTTCATAAAATCCTTTGTTCTGGGATTTTGCATTGTTTAGATACATATCCAGCAGGCGGTGAACCATCATGTCAGGGTAACGGCGGATTGGGGAGGTAAAATGGGTGTAATAGTCAAAAGCCAGACCGTAATGTCCGAGGTTATCAGTGGAATATTTAGCCCTTGCCATAGAGCGCAAAGCCATCATCTCTATCGCACTCTCCTCAGGTTTGCCTTTTGCAGAGGCCAGAAGATTGTTGAGTTCACTTGAGAATTCCTTCCCGTTGCTTACGCTCTTCATTGTGTATCCAAAATGGTGGATAAAAGATCTAAAATCGGCAATCTTGTCCATATCAGGCTGTTCATGAACGCGATATACAAAAGTTTTTGCCTCTTTTTCCGGCTTTTTACCGATCAGAGAGGCTACCTCCCTGTTGGCCAGTAGCATGAACTCCTCGATCAACCAGTTGGACTCTTTGGATATCTTAGATCCGATTGATACAGGTTTCCCGGTCTCATCAACCTCTACCTTCATCTCCGGTCTCTCAAAACTTATTGCACCCTTTCTGAAACGCTCCTCTCTCAGCAAAGTTGCCAGTTTATGCAGATTCAGAATCTCCTGTTTCAGAGGGTTGTTTCCACTCTCTTCTGACTGATTCTTTTTACCCCCTTTCACCGGTTTTTCATCACTCTCTTTAAGCAGAGCAGCCTCGTTCTCAATGATAAGCTGCGCCTCTTCGTAGCTGAATCGGAAGTCAGAATTAATAATGGTTCTTCCGAACCATCTGTTGATAACTTTACCCTTTTCATTCATCTCAAAGACAGCCGAATAACAGAGTTTATCCTCGTTGGGCCTTAAGGAGCAGAGATTGTTGGAAAGCTTTTCGGGGAGCATGGGAACTGTTCTGTCCACCAGATATACCGATGTGGCTCTCTCCAGGGCCTCCTGATCTATTATTGAATCCGGTTTCACATAATAAGTTACGTCGGCGATATGGACACCGGCTTCGTAATTGCCGTTCTCCAGTTTTATGAGCGAAAGGGCATCGTCATAATCCTTGGCATCAGCCGGATCTATTGTAAAAGTCGGGACACCACGAAAGTCTCTTCTGGAGGCAATTTCCTTTTCACCGATTTTAACGGGAATCAACTCTGCAGCCTCCTCAACTTTTGAACTGAATTTATAAGGGAGAGAGAACTCAGACAAAATGGCATGCATCTCTGTATCGTTATCTCCCGGTTTACCCAGTATATCAGTTATATGACCAACCGGATAGGGGGAGCGCCTCGGCCAGTTATCCACAACTGCAGCCACCTTCATACCATTATTCTCCTTTGAGAGACCATCTGTAGAAACACTTATGTCATAGGGCATATTTTTCCCTGAGGTTATCACCCACGCCTGATCTCCGGTGATTTGCAGAATCCCGGTAAAAGCCTTTTTTGATCTTTCCAGGATCTCCACAACCTCCCCCTCAACTCTCCTGTTGCCTCTGCTTTTGCTCAACAAAGCAACCTTTACCCTGTCACCGTGAAGCGCTCCCCTCAGTTTGCGGGAGTTAATAAAAATATCCTCCTTTATTCCCTCTCTTATTAAAAATCCATATCCCTCTCTGGTCATGCTCACAACCCCTGTCACCTCTTCCACACTTCTGACTGTTTTTTCTTTTTTACTGAACTTTCTGTCCCGCTTTTCGTTTCTCTTTTGATGCATTTTTATCTATTTTTGCTGTCCGACAAATTTAAATAAATATATGAACAATAAGGTACTTTTAATGATTCTGGACGGATGGGGAGAGGGGAAAAAGGATAGGACCAATGCGATTTACATGCAGGGGCAACCCAATATCGATAAAATAAGAGCCAAATATCCCGTTTCACATCTTCTTACCTGCGGAGAGGCTGTAGGACTTCCGGAGGGTCAAATGGGCAATTCGGAGGTCGGCCACCTCAACATAGGTGCCGGAAGGGTGGTTTATCAGGACCTGGTGAGAATCAACAAAGCCTGCGAAGGGGGAAAACTACTTGATAATCCGGAGATAAAAGCTGCTTACGAGTATGTGAAAGATTCGGGGAAAGCCCTCCACTTTTTTGGACTTTTGAGCGACGGAGGGGTGCACAGCTCTATGGATCATCTCTTTGCTTTTCTGGATGCTGCAAAGGAATGGGGATTAAAGGAGGTTTATATTCACGCTTTTATGGATGGCCGGGATACCGATCCCAGGAGTGGTAAAGGATTTATTGAAAAACTGCTCAGACACATGGAATCATCCACAGGCATACTGGCAACTATAGTGGGTCGCTATTACGCAATGGACAGGGATAAGAGATGGGAGAGAATTAAACTTGCTTATGATCTTGTTACAGAAGGGAAGGGTGGATTTTTCACAGATGCCGTTGCCGCTATTCAAAACAGTTATGATTCCGGAGTTACGGATGAATTTATAAAACCATTGGCAGCAGTGGGGAAAGATGGTAAGCCCGTTGGA
>JALNXR010000189.1 GCA_023230265.1 Bacteroidales bacterium
CAGGGTAACTCTAAACTTGCTGTATCAAGTGCAATAAGGATAATGAAGGAATCAGAAGCTGATGCTGTTAAGGTAGAAGGGGGACTGGAAATTCTGGAATCGGTAGGTAGAATTTTGTCGGCCGGGATCCCGGTGATGGGACATCTGGGACTTACTCCCCAATCTATACATAAATTCGGGACCTACAGCGTAAGAGCAAAAGAGGAAGCTGAAGCAGAAAAGCTTTTGAATGATGCCTTGGCACTTGAAGAAACCGGATGTTTCTCACTGGTTCTTGAGAAGATCCCGGCCGAACTGGGCAAAAAAGTTGCTGAGTCTCTTAAGATCCCTGTTATTGGAATCGGAGCGGGCAACCATGTTGACGGGCAGGTTCTGGTTATGCATGATATGCTGGGCTTTACGCAGGAGTTTTCACCCAGGTTCCTAAGGAGATATCATAACCTTTATGACGAGATGCTAAAGGCTGTAAAGAACTATATCAATGATGTAAAAAGCAGGGATTTTCCAAATGAGCAGGAGCAATACTGATCTCAGGAGCAATACCGATCTCAGGGGTAATACCGATCTCAGGATCCTCTACGAAGACAACCATATCATTGCGGTTAATAAAAGAGTGGGAGAGATCGTACAGGGTGACAAAACAGGTGATGTCCCACTGAGTGAAATTGTTGCTGCATTCATTGCTGCAAGGGATAACAAGCCCGGAGCGGCATTCATAGGAGTGATACA
The DNA here is from genome assembly GCA_023230265.1 of Bacteroidales bacterium. Taxonomy (GTDB): domain Bacteria; phylum Bacteroidota; class Bacteroidia; order Bacteroidales; family UBA932; genus Bact-08. The sequence goes on from JALNXR010000189.1 coordinate 730, forward strand.
CAGACTTGACAGGCCTGTAAGCGGCATTGTACTGTTTGCAAAAACATCAAAGGCGCTGGCAAGAATGAATGAGCTGTTCAGATCAGGTGAGATGGAGAAGATATATTGGGCGATTGTCGCAAATATGCCTGAACAAACTGAAGCCACAGTGACCCACTATCTTACCAGAAATGAGAAGCTAAACCGCTCTTATGCTTCTGACAAACCGATTGAAGGTTCAAAAGAGGCCTCATTGATCTATAAACACATAGCCTCTTCTGACAGATATCATTTGCTGGAGGTAAAACTGCTCACCGGCAGGCATCATCAGATAAGATGCCAGCTCTCTAAACTGGGGATGCCGGTAAGAGGTGATCTTAAATATGGCTCCCCGAGATCTAACCGTGACGGAGGAATCTCACTCCATGCCAGAAGTATCCGTTTTGTACATCCTGTAAGTAAAAAAGATATTTTTATTGAAGCACCTGTGCCCGAAGAGAGACTCTGGCAGGAGATCATTCCTTAACAGGAGATCATACCTTAAAACGGGACATATCTGATCCCAAAGCTTCTCCTTCCCTGATTTCCGTAGAGGAAATGTCTATCATGGGGGCATCCAGGAACCGGGTTCCGTACTTTATGCAGAGATTTTCCCCATCGAATCCTTTCCTTGGATAGACCCATACGGGCAGCTCCTTAAGAAGCTCTTCCCATTGGTGCCACTTTTCTATAATAGACAGATTATCAGCTCCTATAACCAGGATGAAACTGTTCTCCGGTTCTCTTTTTTTTATTTCCCTGATTGTGTTTATTGTATAGAGGGGCCGTTTAAGAGTGTATTCAATACCTGACACTGCAACTTTCTCACCCATTTTTTTTGCAGCTTTTTTAACTTCCTTTATCCTGCCGGAAACGCTTTTGTATCTGCTATCTCCCTTAAGGGGATTTTGAGGGCTGACAACCAGCCGCACCTGTCCAATTTCACTCATTTCTGACAGATAGCGGCATATCTGCATATGACCGGTATGCATTGGATTGAATGATCCGAAGTATAATGCCACCATCATTTCAGAAATTATTTAAGTGTCTGTTTTGTAGTACTTCTACTTAGGAATGATTCGGTTGTTTTCTCAGCCTCCAGCAGGCAGTCAGAGAGTATGTCGTTTACAATTACTTTGTCAAAACCCGGTTCAAAGGATAGCTCATATCTGGCTTTGTCCACTCTCTTCTCTATAGCTTCGGGAGTGTCGGTGCCTCTTTTAACAAGTCTCTCCCTGAGTATCTCCAGTGAAGGAGCTTTTATAAATACGGACAGAGCATTATCCCCGTATAACTTTTTAAGATTTAGTCCCCCTTTTACATCGATATCAAACAGTACGACCCTGCCTTCATTCCAGATCCTTTCCACCTCACTGCGCAGAGTGCCGTAGAAAAGTCCGTCGTAGACCTCCTCGTATTCTACGAATTTATCTTCGCTGATATATTTTCTGAACAGATCTGGTGTAAGAAAATAATACTCTTTTCCATCCTGTTCGCTTCCCCTTGGTGCTCTTGAAGTTGCAGATACTGAAAATCCCAGATTGTTATATTTTCCAAGAAGATGTTTAACAATTGTGCTCTTTCCGGAACCGGAAGGTGCTGAAAAGATCACTACCCTGCTCTCTCTTTTATTATTTTTCATGCAACTCCTTTTCTTTATTAATTCCCAAAAGGTATTACGGTTTCTATTTGTTGTCAAAGTTAGATTATTATGCTAACTTTACATAGTTTAATCCATAAAATTTATTTTTCACAATGATTTCATTCAAAGAATTGGGGCTGGTGAACTCAAGGGATTTGTTTGCCAAGGCTGTTAAGGGGGGGTATGCAATACCTGCTTTCAATTTTAATAACATGGAACAGATGCAGGCAATTATCTCAGCCTGTGTGGAGACAAAATCTCCGGTTATTCTCCAGGTTTCCAGCGGTGCGAGAAAATATGCCAATCAGACACTCCTGAGGTATATGGCACAGGGGGCAGTGGAATATGCCAAGGAACTGGGTGCAAACATTCCTATTGTCCTTCACCTTGACCACGGAGATACCTTTGAACTTTGCAAATCCTGCATTGAGATGGGATTTTCTTCTGTTATGATTGACGGTTCTCATCTTAGTTTTGATGAAAACATCAGACTTACAAGGGAAGTTGTTGAGTTCGCTCATAAATATGATGTTACTGTTGAGGGGGAGTTGGGTGTACTGGCAGGAGTTGAAGATGATGTATCAGCCCAGTCTCACACTTATACACAACCGGGTGAGGTTGAGGAGTTTGTTAAGAGGACAGGCGTGGACTCACTTGCAATATCCATAGGTACTTCTCATGGGGCATTCAAATTCAAACCGGGTCAGAAACCAGAGATAAGACTGGATATACTTCATGAAATCGAGAAGAGAATTCCCGGATTTCCTATAGTGCTACACGGCTCATCAAGTGTGCCGCAGGACATTGTTGCTCAGATCAACCATTATGGAGGGAAACTAAAAGATTCCATCGGTATACCTGAGGACCAGCTCAGGAAGGCTGCAGCCAGTGCAGTTTGCAAAATCAATATTGACTCAGATGGGAGGTTAGCTATGACTGGGGCGATAAGAAAGGTTTTTGTGGAAAAACCGGAAGAGTTTGATCCCCGGAAATATCTGGGTCCGGCAAGAGATGCTCTCAAGGAGCTTTATAAACATAAAGTTGTCAATGTGCTGGGTAGTGACAATAAGATGTAAGCACAATCAAGACACTGCCCTCTTACTACCAAAAATTATGCATTTCTAAAGTTTAACACTTAACAAATTGAAATGCTTGTGCAGTGGTTCATCCGAAAAATTTGGTGTAAGCAAATCTTGTAAGCACCTGTAAGTGTGCGAAATAGTGAACTTTTCAAAAACTATAGTTATTGAAAAATTCACTATTTCGCTTTATATCATGTGTCTATAAAATTTGCTAACATGTGGCTAAAGTCCCCCACTTTAAGCGGTGCTAAGCAATCCTTTGATTATATGTGTGATATGTTTATGTAAACTATGCTTTAGTTCATAATTTGTCCTACAGTATAACTTATGGCTCTTACAGCTTATATTTAAGTTTTGAAGTAGACCAGTTTTGAGTCAACCTGTTTCAGGACGGGACGTAGATGTTAGCAAATTTTATAAGTTGCTGACTATATGCGTTGTGAGAATTTTTCAAAAAACTATACTTTTTGAAAAATTATCTATACGACTCAACAACAACAGGTTATAAAATTTGCTAACACCTAGCACTTTTGACTGTTACCCTTAACCATTGATATGCTGAACTTTAACATATGGCACTTCCCAGGTGAAGCACAGAAACATTTATGTGGGAAACTTTTGCATGTAGCACTTTTAGACTAAGATCCATAACCATTTATGTGGGAAACTTTAGAATGTGTCACTTTCCGGCTAAAACCCTTAACTCTTTATGGGGGAACTTTAGTATGTGGCACTTCCAGGCTGACATCCTTAACGATTTACGTTGGAAACTCTAATAAGCTTTATAGACGAAAACAATCGCCGATAAAAAATTTATTAAAAAATATATTAGTTAGATAAAACTAACTATATTTGCGCTTTCAAAAAATATTTTTGCAGAAAATGAAAAGACTTACAGAGGCAATTTCACATCTCTCTAATTTCATGGCTCAGACAGAGGAGGAGGTAAAAGAGAGGATTAACTCGGCAGGGATAACCCAGACGCAGATGCACCACATAGAGACTGTAGGGGAGCTGGCAAATCCAACCGTAACGGAACTCGCCAAGGCGTTGGGTCTTTCAAAACCCACTGTTACAGTGGCTGTTGACAGACTTATTGAAAAGGAGTGCATCTGCAGGATAAGATCTGATATTGACCGGAGACAGA
>JALNXR010000190.1 GCA_023230265.1 Bacteroidales bacterium
GTGTGATGTGTTCAGAATCGTTCTCATCCAATCAATGGTCAAACCTGCAATATTTTTTACCTCTGAGGGTTCATAAATAACAATCCATTTTACAGGCTGGGTATTCCCTCCTGACGCGGCATAACGGGCAATATCAATAACCTTGGTTATTAGCTCTTTATCAACAGTCTCTAAAGAATAATGTCTTACAGAACGACGGCTTTTCATATACAACGCAATATTCTGTGGTTCAATCTTACTGTCAAAAGAAGGTGTATTAATTTTTTCTTCAGTAAGGAAGTCCAGGGTAAGGGCTTTCTGTGGGCAAAAAGACTCACAATGTCCACATTTAATACAGTAATCTGCTTTTTCTTCCGGTATTGCCGGATAATCAGAATCCGTTGCTTTATCTATAATACCCGTTACACAAACTGTTGCACATGTATTGCATTTCGTGCATATTACTTTGTCAATAATAATTTTGGACATTTTCCCCCCTTCAGTCTTTATTCATTAAAAAGAGTTATAAAAATCTAATAATTTTCAAATCATTAGTCCGATTTTAATTTACTGTATATCTCCAGGTCCGTAAAGTAACCACCGGTAAGTAATTCTCCTTGTCTTTCAATTCCTTCTAACTTGAATCCCAGTTTTATCGGAATATTTTTGCTGGGTATATTTCCAACAGCGCATTTTATTTGAATTCTATTTATACCCTCTTGATTGAATGCAAAATCACAAAGTTTGTTAACTGACTTTGTTACAATTCCTTGTTTTTGATATTTCTCAGAAAGCCAATATCCAATTTCTGTCTTTTTATTTTGTTTGTCAGTGTCTTTAAAACCGATCAATCCTACAAATTCATTACACTTTCTAATTACGAAAACATATTCGAATCTCTCTTCAGAGGCATTAACTACAGAATGAACAAACATTTCAGTATCTGATATTTCCCTGGTAAATTCCACAAAAGGCAACCATTTCCCCAGATATTCTCTTTGATTGTCAATCGTTTTAAAAATATCTGCGGAATCCGATCGCTCTAATTGTTTTAATTCTATATCTGTATCAACTTTAATTATCATATAAGGTATCATATCTCATTCTAAAATTTAAATGAACACATTCAGTTTACTTTAATTTTAAGATTTTGTCCGCTGCAATTTTCCCGGTGAGTATTGACATTGGAACACCTGCAGGACTGTATGCCCACTGGCCGGCCTGGTATACAGATGGCAAAGGAGTCAGCACTGAGCGATCAGCGATCCGGATATTATTTATCACAGGCATATTTTTCTGAAACTCCCAGCCAACAATTGCCCCCCCGGAACTGGCTGTTCTGTTGTGTATAGTTAAGGGAGAGAAAGAGAAACGATCAATTACTTTATCCTTTAAAACGGGATAAACAGATTCTGAAATTATCCTCAGAATCCGATCCCCGACTCCGGAGACAAATTGCTCAATCCAACCTGCATCTTCTATCTTTTTGAACAGCTCATAATCTGCAAGGAAACTTATAATCATACCTGTTTTACCGGGGGGAACCAGCTCTTTATCCTTAAGACCAGGGATTGATATTTCGAATGTATTAAGAGATAAAAATCTGTCGAGCCAATCAAATACCTTTTGCCTGGTGGTATTGTTAAAATTATTTAACAGTTCGTCAAGTTCCTCACGGTGAGTCTTACCTAAACCTTGTCTGGACGGTGTATAGAAAAAGTGTCCATTTGCAATTTTTGCAAAGCTTTCAAGGGGTTCGTCAATCTCAAGAAAAAGAGAGAATACAGAATCTCCACCCTTATTACTTAGTATTTTTGTCTTAACATCTTCAAATTTTTCCTTTATGCCTGATTCCAGATTCTCCGCAGCAGCTATCTGGTATAACGTTTTAAGATCGGCTGCCCAGATTAGATTCTTGTACTTGTAGCTAATATTATTATCGTCAGTAACCGTATTATTATCAGGCGATACGCCAGTAACAACCACACCCGTTTTGATCTGGCCGCCCAGCTCAAGAATTTTATCCCTTAAAGCTTCCGACAGTTTACCCACGCCTCCCCTGGGATAAAAATAGTCCAGGTAAAGGGAAAAGTAACTCAGGGCAAAAAAGGTTGGCGTATTCCTGAAAAAATGCTGAGAGATTATGTCCCGCAGTGATGGATTTTTTATCAGACAGTTCAGGTAATCGTTAACAGGCATCTGCAAACGGTTAATTTTACCCAGGGTTAAAAGGAACCGGGGGAACCAGGGGATCAGTTTTTTGAATATAAAGGATGTATCGTGCTTAAGATCTTTGAAAAGTGGATTTTCAATTCCGTACAGCACATCCATATACTTCATAATCCTTCTGATGGTTTTCACCACTTCATCAACCTCCTGGCTGCTTCCGGGATACAGTTTTTTTAGTAAATCTTTGTATTCTGAAAGGCTCTCAATGTTTCGGATGTTCAGAATTTCATTTTCTATCCCGATTGAGACGGGACTTTTCACCACTTGAAGATCAATTTTCAGATCCTTTAGCATTGGAAGGATGATCCCGGCATCTTCCAGGGCCCTGACACCGGCATCAAAAAGAAAACCATTGCGCCAAAAGGAGTTGACAAGTCCGCCGGGCTCCCGGTTCTTTTCAATCAAAAGCACTTTCTGTCCTGCGCGGGCCAGGTATGCTGTGGCGGTTAATCCAGCGATTCCTCCTCCGACAACTATGGCATCATATTTATTCATAATTTTAATAAATATTCTGGTTTACATTTTATTACCTTTGATCTGTTTAGTTCGAACAGTGTCTGGCCAAACGATGGAGGACCAAAATTTATGCTGGGATTATTTGAAAAACAAAATCCCTCCTTTGGAATTCCCAACCAGTTAACATCCAGTTTTTTATTCTTATTCTCATCATGGAAAAATTTAAAGGAGTAATTACCTGGCTTTAAGTTTTCAATCACAATAGTACATTTATTATTGTCTATGTTTTTGATTATACCTGCAATCAGTTCTTCTTTTTCGTTTTTAAGCTCAAAAAGAATTTGACCACTGTTTTTGCGTAAACCGTCTATTTCAATGGTTAATGACAGCTGAGCACAAAGAACCAACGGCATTAAATAAAACACAAGTGATATAATTAATTTGTTTTTCAAGTGCTTATGGGTTTAGGTTTTCAGCTTTTCAACTCTTTTAAAAAGTCAATGACATCACTGATTTTTACAGCTTCTGCATTTTCGTGAGTATAGATACAATTTTTCTCATAGTACCCGGTGGAATGAAGATTGGAATTTGTTTTCTCCCAGCATTTCCTTGCACCGGTGAAATTGCCTGCAGCAACACGTCGCATTATACCTCTGATGTCGGTTGTATCATCTTTTGCACAGCCCGGATGCTCACATATCCGGCAGCGCATGGCCAGAAACATCACTGCTCTTTCTTTTTCATTGCAGGTCTCAAATAATTTATCAGAAGTAAAAGGCTTTTCAACCAGCCTTACATAGTTTTTCATGCCTGATTTATAAAGATAAGGCTCTTTTTTCAGTTTCTTAAGCAGAACATTTGCAGCCGTAATGCCAGAAGTCGTAACTGTAGGCGTCCCGGTTCCCATGACAGTGGATTCACCGCAGCAAAATAAATTATCCCATTCGGTTCGTGTATGAAGTCTTTTAAACATATGCTGACCAAGCATCTGCTTTGGTCCTGCAACGCTTCCGCCATTTTTCATATTATATCTTTCTATTGTTACCGGTGTGGCCACCTCGGCATATCGCACTGCCTTACTGATGCCGGGAAAACGCTTTTCCAATACAGCGATCAGCCTCTCCAGCTCAGATTTTTTCTTTAATATATAGGACTTCCTGTCAAGATTGTCCCAATGTTCGAATGTCGGACCGATTGCGACGACTGTATGTTCGTCTGCTGCGCAAAGAGTCTTGTCGTCAATGCTCAATATGTAGGCAGTGACTTCGCTCTCGTCGAGTCTGCCGGGATTTCCCACCAGCATTTCTATCGGTGCCGTGTCATTTGGTATTGCCTTACTGTCAACTACAGCGTATAAGACTACACTTGGATATGTCGGGACCTGTCTCTTAGCCCAGGCTCTTCTCTCAGGCGTACTGTATGCAGGGTCAATCAACTTGCCGTAAAGATTCCAGACTGTGCCGGAATAGATTATATACGGGGCAAACAACTCACTTCCGTCGTCCAGTTTCACTCCGGCAGGTTTTCCATCCCGGAAAATCAGCGATACGGCTTCTTTTTCAAGCAACATATCTCCACCGTTCTCTTCAATGACCTTTTCAAGTTTACCGGGCAAAAAGAGTGTGGAACCGGCCGGGTAATAACTTCCGCCTGTATGATTGTTGACAAACATGACTGCTGCAAGTACGGCAGGTGATTCTTCAACTGTGGTATAGCAATATGTAGATGTAAGCTTGTCAAAAAAATTAAAAATCTCCGGATCTTTAAAATACTTTTCAAGCAAACTTTTTGCGCTTTTATTCAAATAACTCAGAAACCTGATATATGAAACCGGATGCCTGATCATGCTTTTCAAAGCAATCTTTGGATCTGTTTCATCTGCAGAGTTATATGCAGGCACCTCAACCATGACATGACGGTACATGGTAAGCATGT
>JALNXR010000191.1 GCA_023230265.1 Bacteroidales bacterium
ATCCTGATTCTATTCCGGCAGAGCTGAAGAGATATATCAAACTTGTAATGCTTAACCTTAAAGGGAATAGAAGTATTGTAGGATTGAACAGCGAGGTGGAGCTCTACTTCTCCGGGCGGGAAGCACTTGAATCTATGTATGAATCAATCTCAGATGCTAAAAAACATATTCACCTTCAATCTTATATTATTGAAGATGATCACACCGGAAAGAGGTTCAGGGATCTGCTGATAAAGAAGGCTCTGGATGGTATTGAGGTCAGGATTATATACGATGATGTCGGATGCTGGGGACTTAGTAAAGGATTTACTGATAAACTCAGGAATGCTGGTGTGGAGGTGTTAAAATTCGCACCGGTCAGATTTCTCTCTCCTACCTCCAAGATAAATTACAGGAACCACAGAAAGATCCTGGTAGTGGACGGGATAACCGGATTCCTGGGTGGAGTCAACATTGCAGACCGTTATTACGACGGAGGGAATTTTGAAGAGTGGAGGGATACACACGTAAAGATTTCCGGAGAATCAGTTCTGGCCCTGCAATCAAGTTTTCTACTGGACAGGTATTTTGTTATAAAACAGCAGTTCAAGCGTAAACGCAAATATTTCCCGGCAATTAATCAATTGAACATCAAACTGGATGAAGCCAGCGCAAAATACTATTCCCAGATAATAACATCCGGTCCCGACAGTGACTGGGCAAGTATTATGCAATGCTATTTTCTTGCAATATCCAATGCAAGGAAAAATGTGTATCTTATAACACCCTATTTCACTCCAAATGAATCCCTTCTCAACGCATTGAAAATTGCTGCTCTGGGAGGTGTGGATGTCTGCATTATGATACCGGAGAAGAGCGACACAACCCTGGCTTACTGGAGTTCAATGTCCTACGCAACAGAACTGCTTGAGGCCGGGGTAAAGGTCTTCCTGTTCAGACGTGGATTCAACCACTCCAAAGTAATTAGCATAGACGGAGAATTCTGTATAATCGGATCGGCCAACTTCGATAACCGCTCTCTGGATCAGAATTTTGAGATAACCAGCATTATTTACAGCAGTGAAATCACTGCTGAGGTTGACAGACAGGGAAGATGTTGAGAGGGGTAAGTCTCTGGCAGGATCAAAATGGGCAAAGAGAAGCAGGCGTAATAAAATCAAGGAGTCCTTTGCCAGATTGTTGAGCCCTTTGCTATAATACTCAGACGGATAAGATGTATAAAGGAATTGCAATAGCTGTTTTTGCGTTTATGACCTTTAGTACAAGAATGGACGCACAATTAAACGATTTCCGCCTTCTGCGGGAGGAGTACACCCCAGGCTTCAGTACCAATGCAGACGATTTTACAATGGGCTTCCCCTCATTTATGGTTTTTAGCCTTAAAGTTCTTGGTTTAAAGAGCGAAAGTGATTGGAAACCACTTATAACAAATCACCTCATAGCAACAGGAGTAATGGCTGCAATTACCTCAGGATTAAAGTATGCTGTTCCCTCAACACGTCCCGATAAAAGCGACAGGAAAAGTTTTCCCAGTGGTCACTCAGCACTCTCTTTTATGGGTGCACATATCGTCTACAAAGAGTTCGGGAGCAGATATCCCTGGAGCGGAGCCTGTGCATACGGAGTGGCAGTCGCAACTGGTGCAATGAGAATTATGAATGACAAACATCATATTCAGGATGTAGTTGCCGGTGCCGGTATCGGAATACTCTCAGCAGAAGTTGGATACCTCCTCGGTTCATTAATATTTAATAAGGGGATGGATAAATCATGGATCAGTTATGACACCAATAACAATAACAACAATCCCCTGCTCCAATTATCTCTTATTACCGGATTCAACAACACTGCCGGGAAAATAAGACTAAACGGATACACGGATATAAGAGTAAGCCGGGGAGTCACTTCCGGAGGAGAGTTTGCAATAAACTTTACTGAAAGATACGGAGCTGTGATCTCCTGTTACCTCAACAGTGCCCCTGCTGTGATAGAAAGGGAGAGATTTTCAATAAAAGCCCCTGTGCTCACCTGGCAGACTCTGATTGTTACACCTGAATTCTCTTTTAATCTGCATAGAGGTGGCTGGTTCGGTATAAGAGCCGGAGGGGGTTATACCAACCTTTCTCAAAGAGAATCATTTAATTACTCAATAGGCCCTCATAATGGTTTCTCTGTTTTGGGGGGAGTTAATTACAGGTATCAGGCCAACAATATTATTCAATATAAACTATTTACAAATATTCAGGAAACATTTTTAAGCAAGTTCCGTTTTACAAATCTTACATATGGTCTGGGCCTCTCATTTACTGTTAAAAACAGATAATTTGTTTCTGCAAAATCTCTTTATTGATTATATTTGCAAACACAGGATCTCGAAAAGCTATAACTGATGGGCCAGACATTCACTATTTTTTCATTAATCTATCTGGTTACCTCATTGGTGGCTTTTTTCGGAGCTTTTCTTGCCTGGCAGAAAAGAGATGTAAGAGGAGCGGTTGACGTCACTATCCTTATGATTGCCTCTGCCCTTTCATCTTTCTGGCTTATCTTTGAGAGTGCAGCCACAACTATATCAGACAAGGTTTTGTTCTCAAAACTTGAAATGACAGGGGGAATTGTGGTTCCTATCCTCTTCTTTATATTCGTCCTGCGGTTCTCTTCGTTGGATAAACATCTATCTAACAAGCATATATGGGGATATTTTTTTATCCCGGCAGTCACTCTGATAATTATTTTCACAAACGAATTACACCATCTCTACTGGAGTGGATTCTCCCCGATCTCTCCCGTAACCAATCTGATTGAATACTATCACGGTCCTCTTTTCTGGATCGGTTACGTACTGTACAGCAACATACTTCTTGCAATTGCCACAGCATTGCTCATAAAGTTTATCATCAGTCATAAACTCTCCTTCAGAAGTCACGGACTGATTCTGATTACCGGGTCTCTTCTTCCATGGATATCCAGCTTTTTTTATATGTCAGGGATAAATATTGTTCCCGGATTGGACCTGGTTCCGATAACTATGTCATTAAGCGGAATAATCCTGATATATTCTGTACTCTACACAAGGTTCCTGGACCTTATTCCTGTTGCCCGTGAAACCCTTGTGGAACTAATGCCGGAAGGCATACTTGCCCTTGACAAGAAAAACAGAATCCAGGATATAAACAGCAAAGCACTCTACTATCTAGGTATAAACATCAGAAGAGTTACAGGTTTGCAGCTGGATGGCACTCTTACAAATAATCCGCTGCTTACAGAAGCTGTACTCAGTGAAAAATCACCGGAGCATGTAGAGACAGTCACTGCTGACAGGCCAATTTTCTACTCTGTAGTAAAGCAATCGCTAGGGTCACAACCGGGTAGCAGGCTTATTCTAATAAGTGACATTACAGAGCACATTCTCAGCCGCAGACAGGTAACAGCTGCAGAGGAGAGTTACAGAAAACTCTACCATATGTTTACTCTTATGACAGACAACATGCCGGATATGTTATGGGCCAAGGATATGCAAATGAGATACATATTTGCAAACAGATCTGTGTGTGACAATATGCCCGGAACAAATAAAAAGGAAGATATTATCGGAAAAACTATCTCTGGTATTTTAAAAATAGGTATGAGCGGAGAAGAGCTCTCTGCTGATTACTCTAGCTTTATTATAAATGACCATAACTCAGATCTTATGGTGCTGACATCAGGCAAATCGCTGGAATACAAAGATTCCTGGCCTGAGGAGGGGATAATGGGTTATCTTAATATACGCAAAGCGCCAATATTCAATGAAACCGGTGAGATGATAGGGCTTGTGGCAAGCGGACACGATATTACTAAGGAGAATATTGCAGAGATGGAAGTTCTCAGAAGGGACTCACTTTTGGATTCAATTGCAAGGGCCACTGCCACACTTATCCAGAGTGACAATATTGTTGAAACCATACCGGCAGTCCTTGAGATCATCGGGAGCTCAACCGGATCAGGAAGCGTGAGAATTTACCGTAGTCATAAAGACAATTCTGAAAGCGAAAACTTGTTCAGTCTTTATTCCGAATGGACTGCCGGTCAGATTAAAAGAAAGCTTGATGATCCCAATATGCAGAATCTCTCCTTTGAAACACTTATTCCTCAATGGCAGTCAATTTTAAAATCGGGAGGATTGATATCAGGAGTAAGGTCGGATTTTTCCGGGGAGGAACAAAAGGTGATGGATCTTATGGGGATCAGGACTCTGCTTGCCTCTCCGATATTTGTTGAGAGTAACTTCTGGGGCTTCATTGTCTTTAGCAACTACGATGAAGAAAAGCGATGGCTGACATCTGAGGTGCAGATACTTTCAGCAGCATCAAACACAATAGGCTTTGCAATCCAGAGAAAGTACAGCAGGGATGAACTAGTTAAAGCAAAAGAGAGAGCAGAAGAGAGTGACCGTCTTAAATCTGCGTTTCTTGCAAATATAAGTCACGAGATAAGGACTCCCATGAACGGAATTCTGGGTTTTACGGATCTTCTCAAGGAACCTAAACTCTCAAGCAAAGACAAACATCAGTATATTGAGATAATCGAGAAGAGCGGAAAGAGGATGCTGAACAT
>JALNXR010000192.1 GCA_023230265.1 Bacteroidales bacterium
TTTACAACGATCTCGGACAGGTCGCTTATATTGAAGATGTAGCAACCAACCGGAGCAGTTTCGTCTATAACAACCTCGGTCAACGAACGATGGTTTCAAACGCCCTCGGGCAGGTCAGCCACACCGCTTACAACCCGCAGGGACAAACCATCGCCACATGGGGAACAAGCTATCCGGTTGCCTATCAATTTGACTTGGCTGGCCGCATGATCGCAATGGCTACAACCCGCAGTAACGAATATGCGAGCGTCAATCTCAACAGCCTGCTGCCAGTGGAGGAAACTCTAAGCGACTGCAATATTCCCGCACTCGATATCGCCCAATGGAATTACGATGAAACCACAGGTTTACTGACTCAAAAAATTTATGCGGATGGTAGCGGTCCCTCATACACCTATACATCATCCGGCAAACTCCATACCCGCGCTTGGGCTAGAGGCAAAATTACCACATACACTTACGACGATCTTGGACAACTCACAAAAGTTGACTACAGTGATTCGACACCGGATGTTACGTACACCCATGACCGCTTAGGTCGAATCCTTTCAGCATCAAGTTCAACCTCAACCAGAACCTTCCATTATGATGGCTTAACCCTCGACTACGAAACTCAGAACGGCGATATCATCGACCGAAAGCAGGACAGCTTCGGACGCACTATCGGGTACATCTTGACTGGAGGGGGATCGTTCTCGATGAGCTTGACCTATTCGTTTGATGAGTATGGCAGATTGCCTTCAGTTACCTCAATCATCGGCACAGAGACAAATACATTCACATATACATATCTCCAGGGAACAGATCTTGTAAACGCCATGAGTTCGGATTCAGGTGTTCAATGGAGTCGCTATTATGAATCGGAAAGAGATTTAATCATCGCTATTACAAATTCCGTGGGTTCCGTGCCTTCCGTGGTAAGCGCCTTTGACTATATCAATGATCCGCTTGGCCGCCGGACCCGGCGAGCCGATTATTATAACGCATCGACAAGCATCAACTATTTTGATTACAATATCCGTGGTGAAGTCATAGGTGCAATCATGGGCAACGATAATCACAGCTATAGTAACGATCCAATTGGAAACCGTAAACAGTCTACAGTCTACAGCGGACAGTCTACAGTTACCAATGCGTATACGGCTAACCAGCTCAATCAGTATTCCTCAATTCTCAATTCTCAATTTTCAATTCCTTATTTGCCCACTCACGATGCCGATGGGAATTTAACATGGGACGGACAAAAATGGTCTCACGGCTGGGACGGTGAAAACCGCCTGATCTTATCTGCACCCAATTACTGGAACACAACTAACGGTGCGACACGAATTGATTACACCTACGACTATATGAGTCGCCGCATATCCAAAACCACAAGTATTATGTCAGGTCGCAGCATTTCCTGCCCGCCATCACCGCTCGATCCACAAGGCGCATGGAGTGTGCTGGAGACGCGCCGCTATATTTACGATGGGTGGAACATCGCGGCAGAAATCATTATCGACCAAACGTTTTTTACAACCAACATCAATTACTATACTTGGGGGCTCGACCTCAGCGGAACTCTTCAAGGTGCTGGTGGAGTCGGCGGTTTGCTGGCTGAAACGAAAACAACCGACTTCAGCACAAACACTTACTATGCCGTTGGTGATGCAAACGGAAACATGACGGAGTATATTGATAGCACTGGAGCAGTCAAAGCGCATTACGAATATGATGCCTTCGGCGAGATAACCGCTCAATCCGGTTCTATGACTGATGATTTCGCCTTCCTCTTCTCAACCAAATACTATGATCTTGAAACGGGCCATTATTATTATGGTCATCGCTACTACGATCCAGTTTTAGGATGCTGGATATCCCGAGACCCGATTAAAGAAGCTGACGGTCCAGGACTGTATCTGTTCTTGAAAAATGACGGAGTGAATTCGTATGACGTTTTAGGGCTTTGGAAAAAGGATAAAACAATCAATAACGATAGGCGTCGGATTTATCTAAAAGAAGCTGGTGATTCCTATCAAGACTTGGCTGCCTTAGTCGGATTGGATATAGATGAAATCCACAAATGGGCGAAACTGGTGAATGGGGATCATTGCAAAGTTTCAGTTCCTAATATTTGGATATCAGCGGATTTTTTACGCGGTGGCGGAGTTTATTCGCGGCTTGTTAATTTGGGTGGAACTGTAGGGCGATTTATTGGCACAGATTTATTAACTTATGGATTTAAAATTGAGAAGCCTGATACAATTCAACAATTATTTTCTGCACTTAGTGTAAACCAAAAAGACGTTTGGGGTATGGTAGTTTTTGGACATGGGAATAAAGAGGGGCAACTATCGTCATCAATGAGACCCCAAAAACATGGTATTGACTGGATATTCCAATCAGAAATATTTCCATACGTAGACAAAAACGGATATCGCTTATCCCAAGTATACATGATGCAATGCTTTAGCTCATATAAAGGATTTGTAGAGGTTGAGAATCCTCCAGGACAAAATAGCTTTTATACAGTTGACCATGCGAGCGAGTGGAAAAAACGAGTCGTTGAAGGTGGCTTTTTTGGTTATCAAGGTGTAAATGTCTGTGGCTGGGATAATGATTGATTAAGGTTCTGTATATGAAAAGAAATATGTCATGTTTTTTGAGGATTTGCCTAATGGTGTTCAGTTTGTACATTTTGTTTTTGTCTTCGTCATGCTGTACGCGATCTCCGAACGATATTTCTCCGAAAGAATCAGTTGGTCATTTTGGAAGTGATAAATCTCGATGGTTATTGATTCACATAAATAGTATTCCAGGAATGAATAGTCATGGGCGTAAAGATTATTTGGTTTATAGATCAAATAAGGAAAATAGATGGGTGATAAAAATTAAAGATAAGCACATCTTTTACAAGCGCTTATGGACTGGAAAATATAGAATATATAACTTAGAGACAGAACCTCGTAAAATTGAGTATGAGACAGTATCCAAGTGTTATGGGATATGTTTTTTTGAAGGTAACAATACTATCAGGTATATCAATATTGATTTAATATCTAGCTTTCTGCCACAAGTAGAAATGTTGGTTATAGATGATAAAAAAAGAGGATTTATGTTAGAAACTCCTAATTCAACAGGTTGGTCTTTGCCTGAGATTACGTCTTTGCGAATGGGAAGCGGCAATTTAATAAAAGAATCGCGATCATTAAGGGGCTTGAAATAGGAGTATCCCCCCCTCTTTTTTGTCAAAAAGTCGTCCGTGAATGAAAAAGGCAAGTTAGGCCATGTTTACGGGAGTGAAACGAAGGAGAGACAATTGAAACATACTAAAATTTCGTCTCTGAATGATTTTTTTAAATGATCTTTTTAATGCAGAAAGGAGGTTTGTTAATCCGTATAACGGATTTTCATAAAAAGATGAAGTCTCTTTATTATCAGTTTGATTCAGCAGGGCGCATGGTCGCCTTAGCTACAACCCGCAGCAATGATTACGCGAACGCCAATCTCAACACCCTGCTGGCAGAGGGGCAAACTCTAAGCGACTGCAATATTCCCGCACTCGACATTACTCAGTGGGTTTATGATGAAACCACAGGTTTACTAACTCAAAAGATTTACGCCGATGGTAACGGCCCCTCATATACTTATACATCATCCGGCAGGCTCCATACCCGCACATGGGCGCGTGGTAAAACCATAACCTACACCTACGGCGATCTCGATCAGATTACAAATGTGGATTACAGCGACTCAACACCTGATGTCACATACACCCATGACCGTTTAGGCCGCATCCTTTCAGTATCAAGTTCTGCCTCAATCAGCACCTTCCATTATGCTGGCTTAACTCTCGACTACGAAACCCAGAACGGCTACATCATTAAACGCAAGCAGGACACGTTGGGGCGAGAGATAGGCTATGAACTCTATAATCCTGCCGACCCGATAAATTCCGTCAAAAAAACCATATATGGTTATGATGCATTCAACCGCTTGTCCACTATTACCTCAATCATCGGCACGGAGACCAACACATTCACATACACATATCTACAGGGAACTGATTTTGTAAACGCCATGAGTTCGGATTCAGGCGTTCAATGGAGTCGCTATTATGAATCGAAACGAGATTTAATCACCGCCATTTCAAATTCATGGAACGCCGCTACGATCTCAGCGTTTGATTATATCAATGATCCGCTTGGCCGCCGGACTAAACGCACCGATTACTTTAACGCATCAACAATCACCAACGGTTTTATCTATAACCAAAACTCTGAGGTTATAAATGCGACAATGAACGGTGATGAATATAATTATAATTTCGACCCGATAGGTAACAGACAAACAGCTGTGTATAATGCCCTTACCAACATCTACACTGCCAATCAACTAAATCAATATACAGCAATTAACGGTGACATGTCCATCACTCCAGCTCACGACCTTGACGGAAACCTCACATGGGATGGCATTCATTGGTCTCATGGTTGGGATGCTGAAAACCGCCTCATCAGCTCATCCAATTTCACCAGTGGTGTTCTCTGCGAATATGCCTATGATTATCAAT
>JALNXR010000009.1 GCA_023230265.1 Bacteroidales bacterium
TAAATAGGGTTTTACCAGTAACGATGTGTTTCAGGGCGTTTTGATCCAAATGGTCATAATGGTGATGAGTAATAAGCACCAGATCTGCTTTTGGCTGACTGGAGTAATCCGCAACTTTGCTATAGGGATCAACAAAAATATTTTTTCCCTCCCACTGAATAAGGATTGATGCATGGCCGAGTACCAGAATGGCAATCTCTCCGAGTGGTGTCATAAACTTTCCCATAATGTTTAATTTCTATTGTTTTTAATAACAATTAAAGATGGTGATTTGATCAGTCAAAAAGGAAACCAGACATACAAACTAGTTAACAAGTTGATAAGCAAGGTTATTAATCACTTTATAACAGAATCCTCTCTCCGTTGAGATAGAGCTGATCTATCCAAGGGGAGGTAAAGGCATAAGGGATCCAGGCCAGGGAGGGTATCTCTTTTGTAATTATAAAACTGGCCTGTTTACCGGCGACAATCGAGCCGTGGGTGGAACCAAGTCCCATTGCATGAGCTCCGTTTACAGTAATTGCATTTAAAACCTCTTCCGGAGTCATTTTCATTTTAAGCACAGCCAGGAAGGTCATAAATCTGACATCTCCCGACGGAGACGAACCCGGATTGTAATTTGAGGCTATTGCAACAGGGACCCCGTGGTCAATCATCTCTCTGGCTGGCGCATAATCCATCTCCAGAAAGAGGGTGGATCCGGGAAGCAGAGTGGCGATGGTATTGCTGTTTGCCAATAACCGGAATTCCTCCTCCGCGGTACTCTCCAGATGATCCACAGATATTGCTCCGTATTTCACCCCTGCCTGAACACCTCCGGAACGGCTCATCTGATTTGCATGAACCTTAGGTGTCATCCCGAAACGCAGAGCAGCTTCAAAAATCTTTTCCGTATCTGCAACAGAGAAAAATCCATCCTCTGTAAAAACATCTGTAAAATCTGCCAGACCCTCTGCAGCAATTGCCGGAATGGTTTCTTTTACAATCTCATCCACATATCCCTCTCTATTCCCGGCATACCTTTCCGGAACCGCATGTGCTCCGAGGTATGTGGTTTTGACTGTGAGCGGAGTCTCCTGTCCGACACGCCTGGCAACCCTCAGCATTTTAATCTCGTCTGCAGTGTTGAGCCCGTATCCGCTTTTTATCTCCACCGCACCTGTGCCAAAACCCATTATTTCCTTTGCACGTACAAGTGTCTGCCGGAACAACTCCTCTTCTGAGGTCTCGTGAAGAAGTCTGGCGGAATTTAGTATCCCTCCTCCCCGTTTGGCTATCTCCTTATAAGAGAGCCCCTTCATTTTGTCTATAAACTCCTGCTCCCTGCTGCCTGCATAAACCAGATGGGTATGAGAGTCGCAGAATGCAGGTAAAACCATTTTCCCGGTCAGATCAATAATCTCTGTATCTCCATTTTGATACTCAGAAAGTTTTTCTCTAATCTCTGACATCTTTCCAAAGGAGCTGATCTTATCATTATCGGTGAGCAAATAAGCATCTTCCAGCATCTTAAGAACAGACATCTCCGCTCCTCTGAGCGGCTTCTTACCTGCCATTTCTCCGGTCTGTACCAGTTTTGCTATATTGATAAAGAGCCTCTTCATATCACTTCAATTTACAACGGTGCTATCTACAATTCGGTTTTATCCTTTATGAATCTGATTGCATTATGAATATGCTTGTACATTACCTCGTCCTCTTCAATAAAAGGGACCACCTTTCTGAATTCAGCCACAAACTCCTCGATTCCGGGAGAACTCCTGAGTGGCCTTCTGAACTCAAGAGCCTGAGCTGCGTTAAACAGCTCTATTGCCAGAATCTTCTCCAGATTCTCCACCACTCTGTAGCATTTAGTTGCAGCGTTTGCCCCCATGCTCACATGATCCTCCTGCCCCTGCGAAGAGTCTATTGTATCCACGCAGGCGGGCATAGAGAGCTGCTTGTTCTGACTGACAACCGATGCCTGTGTGTACTGTGGAATCATAAATCCGGAGTTCAGTCCGGGGTGTGCAACCAGGAATGAGGGAAGTCCCCTTTTGCCGGAAATAAGCTGATATGTCCTCCTCTCCGAAATGCTTCCCAGTTCTGAAAGTGAAATAGAGAGCAGATCCAGAGGGATGGCAAGCGGTTCTCCGTGGAAGTTCCCGCCGGAGATAATCATATCCTCATCCGGAAGTATGGTTGGATTGTCTGTCGCGCTGTTCAGCTCTGTTGTAAATGCCTTTTCTATATAATCGAGGGCATCTTTCACTGCTCCGTGAACCTGCGGAACACACCGGAAGGAGTAGGGATCCTGTACATGCTCCTTGTGATGGGAGACAATTTCACTCCCTTTGAGTAATTTTCTCATTGCCGCTGCAGTATCAATCTGCCCCTTATGAGGTCTCACTGCATGAATCCCGTGAGTGAACGGTTCTATCCTTCCGTCAAATGCATCCAGTGACAATGCTGCAATTTTATCTGCAAGTTCAGTCAGCCTTTTGGCTTTTCTTAGGGTATAGAGGCTGTAGGCCAGCATGAACTGGGTTCCGTTCAGGAGTGCGAGCCCCTCTTTTGAGGCCAGCGTAAGAGGTTCCCATCCGAACTTTTTATTTATCTCCTCTGCCGGATGTTTTTCTCCGTTGAAATTTACATATCCAAGCCCCAGCAATGGGAGTGACATATTTGCCAATGGTGCAAGGTCGCCGGATGCCCCAAGTGATCCTTGCTGATAAACTACCGGATAAACTTTGTTATTGTAAAGATCGACAAGCCTCCGGACTGTTTCAACTTTTACGCCTGAGTAGCCAAAGGATAAGGATCTGATTTTTAAATATATCATCAGCCTGACAATCTCCTGCGGCACCTCCTCTCCAACCCCGCATGCGTGTGACACTACCAGATTCCTCTGAAGCTGGGCAAGCTGGTCATTGCTGACCGAAATATTGCACAACGAACCAAAGCCTGTTGTTATACCATATATAGGACTACTTTGCTCCTTCATCTTTCTGTCCAGATACTCCCTGCAACGACTGATACTTGTCAGTACTTCCGGTGAGAGTTTGAGTTTTATCTCCGGATTGAAAACCGGTTCAATATCCTTAAGAAGATGGTTTTGAAGAGTCAAATGAAAATAGTCCATAATTAACAGGCTTGTTTTGTGATATTTATGATTAACTTTCGATGATTAAAAATCAGGTAAAGTTAATGAATTTAGGTTGAACCGCAAGAATGGAGAATTAAGAAGCCGACGTAAAAATCTTACCTGTCCTTTTGGGGTAAATTTTTTTAAAAACTGTATATTGGATAACAACAAAACTAAATTTTTATGAAAAAACCCTCTATTACCAGAATTCATGGGCGCATTGCGACCATGTTATTGCTGTCAGTGTGGATGATGTGCTTGTCTATATCCGTTCAGGCACAAACCATTACACTAAAGCAGACGGATGTACCGCTTGAAACTGTTTTAAAATTAATCACTTCCCAAACCGGCTACAAGTTTGTATATGCAGAATCTGTTATAGATACCAAACAAAAGGTTTCGGTAAATATTAAAAGTAGTGACATAAATGCTGTTTTGAATGCGGTTTTCAAAGGCACTAAAATTACCTTTACTATTGCGGAAAAACAGGTGGCTTTATCGCTGCGTAAAGAAGCAGTGCCAACACAGGCACCTGCCGGCTTACGAATAATCTCCGGAACAGTCACAGAAAACGGCGGTTCTCCGCTAATCGGAGCATTGGTCAGTGTAGAGGGGACTTCTATTGGAACCTATACTGGCATATCCGGTGAATATTGTCTGAATGTAAAAGACGATCCTCAGATTAATCTTACATATAGATATATGGGGATGGAAAGCCATACAGAACCAATAGGCTCCCGTTCCCGGATAGATGTATCTCTTGTTGCAGACAATGTTACTCTGGACCAGGTTGTGGTAACAGGCTACCAGACTATTTCTAAAGAACGCAGTGCCGGATCTTATGCAATAGTCGGAGGTGCAAAGATTCAGGATAAGGCAATATCAAGGGGAAGCATACTGGAAAGTCTGGAAGGAACTCTTGCCGGGCTGAATGTAAATCTTGGTGCCGAAGGAGATAAGTTTCTTATCCGCGGTATAACTTCTATTAACTCCAATCGTACACCCTTGTTTATTGTCGACGGAGTTTCGATTCCGTCGGAGATGATCGAAAGGACTCTTAGTGGGAACGATATCAATAATGTTACCGTTCTTAAAGATGCAACCGCTGCATCAATATGGGGAGCACAGGCTGCCAACGGAGTAGTTGTCATTACAACAAAAAGCGGGTCCCGCAACGAAAAAACCGAAGTTACATATAATGGCTCATTTTCATTCCGGGGGATGCCGGATTACTCATACAATGATATGATGAGCAGCAGCATGTTTATCAAGAATGTGTCGGAGGAATTTGATCCGGTTGGTTATCCATGGGAATCAATGACCACCGGTGTTGTCGATTATGCTGTATTGCCTCATGAAATCCCACTTTACAGGCATTATCTGGGTGAAATCAGCAAAGCTGAGTGCGACGCTGAACTTAACAGACTTTCGGGACTTGACGGCCGCAAGGAATATGAAAAATATTTTATGAGTAACTCATGGCTTACCAACCATTCCGTTTCTCTCTCCGGGGGCAGTAACAATCAAACTTTTTATGTCTCTTTGGGCTATCAGGGGCAGCAGGGCAATTCTAAAGAACACACAAACGAATACAGAATCAATGCGAGGGAGAATATCAACATCACAAAATGGTTGAACCTTGACCTGACTCTCAATGCGTCATACGGAACAGACAAATCAAATCTCAACCAATTCACAATTGATGGTAATCCCGGAGCGACAGGTCTTCCCGATCTACCCTATGTTGTTTTCTACGATAACGACGGCAGTGAGCTCTCTCTTACCAATTACCTGATCAATGAAAGTGTAAGAACTCCCGCCCAAAGTTTGTCCGGCATCAATCTCGATTATTACCCTGTTACAGATTTTAACAATACAACCCGGGAGTCTGTTTCATCTAATATTCGCGCTAATGCAGGTCTTACAATTAAAATTATAAAAGGGCTCAAGTATGAAGGCCGCTTCTCTTATTATACCTCAAGCGGGAAGAGTGAAACCTATACTCCCTCTGAATCATACAATGTCCGCCTGGATCGCGTTTATGCAACATCCCAGGACGGCACCACCTATTTACCTTCGTCCGGTGGTTATTTCAGAGGTTCTGACTCCTATGAAGATTCATATACTGTCCGGAACCAGTTTAGTTATGATAACTCATTCAAAGAAGGGTTACATCAGGTAACTGCTCTGCTGGGACAAGAGATTAACCAGAGAAAAAGCGGAAACAACTCCTCCACAATGCGCGGATATGACAAACAGACAATGAGAAGCATTTTTTATGATGATTACTTTATAGATGTAGAGGGTGTGCCTGATCCGGTTCTTATGAAAATAGGCAGCGGTCGCAACTTCTTTGATCATCAGAGATACAATCAGGGTGAGACCACATATCGCTTTGTATCATTTTACGCTAATGCCGCATACACTTATAATAACCGCTATTCCCTGAATGCCAGTATCCGTGTGGACCAGTCCAATCTCTTTGGCAGTGACCCGAGTATTCAGTTCAAACCTATCTGGTCGGTTGGAGGAGTTTGGAATATCCGCCGTGAGAAATTCATGGAGAATTCCTCCTGGATTAATGATCTTCAAATAAGAACCAGCTATGGTTTTGCAGGGAATTCGCCTTCTCCCGGACAAGGAGGACCTTATAATATCATCAACGCAACTTCAGATCCGACATACAGTGAGTTTGGGCTGGGATATGTTATTTCTACCCCTGCCAACAATAAACTAACCTGGGAGAAGACCCGTACATGGAATTTAGGTGCCTCTTTTAGCTTATTCAGAAACAAGCTAAGTGGCTCATTAGACCTGTACAATAAGAAAACCACCGATCTTTTAGCTTCGAGTCCGGTAAATCCATCAACCGGCTACACTTCTGTATTCCAGAATATCGGGATTATGACAAATAAAGGAATTGAGATTTCGCTTAACAATCGTAATTTTTCACTAAGGGATTTTGTATGGGATACCGGGTTAAATCTCTCTTATAACGTGAATAAAATAGTGGAAATGTACTTCCCCGCACCGGCAAGTCCGGCCGGCTATGTGAGCAAAGTATATGTAGAAGGACTTCCGGCTCAGACACTGTTTGCGTACAGGTGGGCAGGTCTTGATCCCGCCGACGGGGCAGCGAGAGTATATGATTCACAAGGAAATATAGTACGCAATAGTGACGATATTGACGATATCTCAGCAATCGAATATATGGGGACAACCGTCCCTCCATGGTCCGGGTCATTGACAAATATTTTCCGCTACAAGAATTTCGAGCTCTCTTTTATGTTCGTGGCCAACCTGGGGCATAAAATGCGCAATGATACATATTACCAGAGTGATCACCGTTTCACCTCAAATATTCACAATGATTTTGACAAGCGTTGGCGCCAACCCGGTGATGAACAATATACAAATATCCCATCTTTTTATAAAATGGCTGATGCCAATGAGCGTGACGGTGGGGGTCAGTTCTATGGAAGTTCTGATATAAATATACTGGATGCATCTTATGTCAAATTAAGAGATCTTTCTGTCAGTTATTACTTACCAAGAAATGTGTGCCAGGAAATCAACACAAGAAGTATAAAGGTAAGGGTACAGGCAAGTAACCTTTTAACCATGGGGTTCAATAAGGAAGGTATCGATCCGGAGGCATTCAGTCTTCGTGGTGGAGCACGATATGACCGGTACAAGCCATCCATTTCGGCAAGTTTATTAATTGAATTTTAAATCTATCAGGAAATGAAAAGAATACTATCATTTATAATTTTAGTGATTATAATCAGTAGCACATCAGGTTGCTCTGACTATCTTGATATTAAACCCCGCGGAACAGATGTGCCTCACAAACTGTCACATTATGAAGGCCTTCTATATGGCGGCGACATATCCGTTCTTTTTATATATCACTATGGCACTTTCGAACATACTATTGATGCAGCCGGATTCTCATCATTATATATTTATGAGAGATACAACGCAGCTAAAGCTTTTCAATGGCAAGCTGATATTTTTAGATCTGATGATCAATGTTCGGAATGGAACGATATATGCTCCCGGTTTTATACTTACAATGTAGTAGTAAATGAGGTTATGGACGCAGATGATGGAACCGAGTCCCAGAAAATGGCTGTACGGGCCGAGGCTCGCTTTATGCGCGCCTGGTTTACATATATGATGGCCCAGTTCTTTGGAAAGCCTTATGATCCTGCCACCGCCGCCACCGATCCCTGTGTTCCTATAATTACCGAGTCATCTACAGTAGGGACCGATTTCAGCCGCCGTACAGTAAAAGAGGTTTATGAGTATATCATAACCGAGATGACAGAGTCGCTCCCTTATCTGCCCAACCGTCCGGCTCATATTAAAAGAATATTCAATGGAGCAGGCAATGCAATGCTTGGGAAGGTACACTGGATGATGGGCAGCTACGATTTAGCCTTGCCTTATCTGGAAGCTGCAAAATCAATTCTGAACAGTGACAATAATAAGGGATTTATTAATTTCGGGGAAATAATTGATAAAGAGAGCGGAGACATTTATGACTATCCTAACACAAATGTCAGTCCAGAAGCTGTTTATTCAATTATGGGTATGCCGAATCTGTGGACTGCTTTTGGAGCAATGTATTTCGGGTCTCCTCTTCGAACTCTTCGTCCGGATGTTATTCACACATACTTCAATTCATCTGATTACCGCCTTGCCATGTTCAGCGGAGTTGAAACATGGATGACTGCCTATGCTGACTTTGATCCGCAGGTTAGATATTACACCAATATGACAGTTATGACTTCCGACGAGGGAATTACCCTGCCGGATGTTTACCTTATGTATGCCGAATGCCTTGCAAGAGAGGGGGAACTTGGCAATGCGAAACAGGTTCTGTACGAACTTCGCAGCAACCGCATGCCTGCAGAAGAGGCAAATGTTCCCTCGTCGGTCTCTACAAAGGATGACCTGATAAAATTTGCTGTAGCAGAGCGCATACGCGAACAGTTCGGAACAGGTATAACCTGGTACGACATGCGCCGCTTATGGGACGATCCGCTGTTTCAGGATTTGAAGCAATATTATACCAGGACAGACGGGACCGATTCATTTACTCTCACAAAGGAGCGGCTGACTATGAAAATTCCACCATCGGTAATGATTTGGAATCCGGATTATGTTCAGAATGATTAAATAACATAGTTGCCGCGGCGGATGAAACACGAAACTGCCGCGGCAACTTAAAAATACTCACTTTAAATTGACAAAACGCTTCTCAAAAAATATATGAAGAAATTACTTGTATTTACTATCCTTTGTTTTGTTGCACTCTCTCTTAATGCACAAACCGACTATACAATAAAAGGCAAAGTCCCATCAACCATAAAGGCTGATATTGCTGTGATGTCTTATCCCACTGATGAAAAGGGCGGCCCGTGGAAAGATGATACTACAGCTATCCGGAATGGAGAATTCGAGTTAAAAGGGACCATTGGAAGGCCACAGATGGGTGAACTGAATTTAATCATCCCCCGTCCCGAAGGTTCAGGAGGTCGCCGTAACCAATCAAGTGAAGATGGAAATAACATGAAAAATGTGGCTATTGTCTATCTGGATGGAAACATTGACATCACATTTGATACTGACGGAATGGCCTCTTGTACAGGAGGAGGCAGAGAGGAGATGGCTTGGCGGGATTACGAGAAGATTTGCACAGAGCGGTCTAAAGCTTTAAATGGTGAGGCACCTGGCATTGAATTCTTTGAAGAGATAATTACTGACTTTGTAAAAAAATATCCAGACAACTATGTAAGCGTTGATTTGATGGATCTCTTTACGCAAAGCTCAATACAGCCTGACATTGTTGAACCAATGTACAATGCTCTTAGCAAAAGAATGCAAAATTCAGAGAAAGTTTTAGGCTGGGTAAAGAGATTGGAAGAGGCAAAGTTAGCGGTGTCCGGCAACCAAACAGCTCCTGAATTTACTTTGAATGATGCCGGAGGGGAACCTGTATCACTGGCTTCTTATAGAGGCAGTTATGTGTTGATAGATTTTTGGGCAAGCTGGTGCGTGCCATGCCGTGCAGAAAACCCAAATGTATTAGCTGCTTATGAAAAGTATAAGGATAAAAACTTTCATGTACTTGGAATTTCACTGGACACAGAAAAGGATCGTTGGCTGAAGGCGGTTGCTGAGGACAAACTTCCATGGAAACAGTTATGCGATTTCAAAGCTGACAAAAGCGAAGTTGTCCAATTATATGGTATCTCCAGTATTCCTTCTAATGTACTCATTGATCCCAATGGTAAGATAGTTGGCAAGAACTTAAGAGGTAAAGATTTACACAACAGGCTTGCTGAATTGCTCAAATAAACTAATAATAAAACTCTTACAATGAAAAAATTGATATTGTTCGTGTTATTGATTTCCAATTCTGCCTGGGCACAACAGCAAACACAAACGAAATATAATCTTGAGGATTTTAATCTGATTGTTAAGGTTGAAGACCAGGAAAAATATTATAATGATATGCTTGAAGCGGCTTCCCGGGATAACACAAAACCGGCCCGGCAAGATGAATACCTTATAACTCTGGCAACCGGCTGGCTGGCAAAAGGAAATTTAGAAAAATACAGGTACTATATGAAGAGTAATCCGGAAATTTCGTTCGTTAGTCTGTATAATTTAGTTCATACATTGGAATATCTGGAAAATGACGACAAGTACATGAATGTAGTTGAACAGGCCTCCGGAGATATTATTGATAAAATTGAGAAGGATGCCGGTAATGATAACCTGACCAGAGGCAGGCTGCAGGTATTATTGGAGATAAATGCAATGGCCAACGCCAAGTTGGGCAAAGTAGATGCTGCGAATAAAAGCATTGAAAAAGCATCAGCGATTAAGGGTGATCGGGATCTAAAATATTACAGGGATTCAAAAGCCAATTATTATAAGAGGTATTCCACTGTTCTATCTGCTTCAGGAGAGCATAAAAAGGCTTTAGACACACTTACCAAAACGGTACGGAATGCAGATTCAAATCCGGGCTTATTGGCTACATTGAGAGATGTCTATATCAAAGTGTACGGAAGTGACAAAGGTTGTGATAAATTCATAGGCACCTTACAGGAAGAGGCTTATAATAAGTGTTACAAAGAGGTGGAAAAATCGTACCTGACAGATGTCAATATGCCATTTAAAGGATCAATAGCGGACCCTAATGATACTGATAAACAATTGGCAATTTTTACCGCCAGGCAGCATGCTCATGATATTTCATTACCGGATCTTAATGGTAAGATGGTAAACTTTGCCGATTACAAAGGTAAAATACTGGTCATTGACTTCTGGACCACATTGTGCACGCCTTGTGTAGCTGCATTTGCGGGATTCGAGCGTGTTGCAGCTTACTATAAAAATGAGCCTTTCCAGTTATTTGTAATTGATCTGTTTGAACCGCAACAAAATGTTAAAAGCTTTATCGCCAAAAAAGGAATAACTCTCGATGTGTTACGTGATGAACCAAACGAATCATACGATATTCAGGCAACACCTACCAAAATTATTTTTGATCCCATGGGCAATATAAGGTTTTATTCATGTGGCTATGCAGGTTCTACCGACAGAGAATACTACAAGTTGAAAGCTATGGTGGAAATTGTAAAGGCGCGTGTAAAGGGCAAATAAATTGTTTCTTTTAAATTATTTAAAATGAAAAAATTAATTTTACTGCTACTATTGATCTCTAACTCTGCTTGGGCGCAACAAACTCCCCAACAAAACGATAAAGATTTTAATACTTTTGCGAAAGTTGAAGAGGCAGAGAAATATTATAATGATCTCGTTGCAAAATTCCCGGAAGATGCTTCCAATGAAAAACAATATAGTGAGTACCGGGCCCAGTTGGCGGTAGACTGGCTTATTAAAGGGAATATAAAGAAATATAAATTCTATAAGAAGACCAATCCCGAATTTACGGCTCTTCAATTGTTTGATCTTAGTAATCTGCTGGAGGACTGGGTATACAATAATAAAAATATCCCGGAAGCAAAGTATATTTCTAATGAGATTTTAGAGGAGATGGAGAATAATAAGGAGATGTACAATGACAGATTTGACAGAAGGCCGGTGTTGTATCTAATAAATGCGGTGGCGAACGCGAAGATTGGAAATATTGATATTGCCATGAAAAATATTGAGAAATCAGGTGCACTTCAATCACAATTTATGCAATTTCCATATTTCCGGAACACAGCAGCCGATTTCTTAAACCATTATGCAACTGTTTTGTCTGCTGCCGGTCAGCATCAACGGGCTTTAGATACGCTTTCTAAAGCCATCCGGACTGCTGCTTCGACACCTTATACTTCAGAAATACTAAAAACAGTTTATAAAAAAGTAACCGGAAGCAAGAAAGGAGTGAATCAGTATATTGCTGCTTTACAAGATGAAGCCTATCAAAAAATTTATAAAGAGGTGGAAAAGGAGTGGTATAAGGAGCCTGAATCCACTCCGGATATAGTTTTATCAGATATAAATGGGAAGGCAGTAAAGCTTTTGGATTACAAAGGAAAAATAGTCGTAATTGATTTTTGGAGTACCGTCTGCAAACCTTGTGTAGCTGCATTTCCGGCATTTGAGCGTGTTGTTGAACTGTATAAAAATGAGCCATTCCAATTATTTGTGATCAATTGTGGTGAGGATAGGGAGAGCGTCAAACTATTTATGGATAAAAAGGGATATAAATTAGATGTCCTGTTTGATAATAATGAGGCACTTTTTAAGGCTCTTGATGCATTGGGGACTCCCCAGAAATTTATCATTGACTCAAAAGGGAATATTAATCTAATGGGTATAGGTTATGCCGGTTCAGATGATAAAGAATTTTACAAACTCAAAGCTATGGTAGAACTTACCAAAGTTCGTTCATCAGGCAATTAAACATCCGGATTATAATACAAAAATGAAAAAAATAGTTTTCGTAATTTTAATGTTCGGCGCTTTAAATGCAATGGCACAGCAAAACCCGGACAGTCAGCAGGCCAGGATGGCAAGAATTACCTCCTTCCTTAATGTCAAGGGAGGTCCGGAAGAAACAGAGGCAATTTTAAATTCTATGATTAAAGAGTTCCCCAATGTTAATCTTGATATGGAAAAAGCTCTGGTGGCTCTTGCATACGCAGAAATCCCGGACAGTGCCAAAGCTATGAGCTTTATCAATTCAATGGAAGATCAGGTGTACAGAGTAGGGGCTATATCCATGATGCTCGATATTATTGCCCCTGTCAATAGCTCTATGGCTTTGGATATTGCCACTAAAGAGCTGGAAAGGGTAAAAAAGATTAAGGGTCAGACTCAGTTAAGCGTTCCCCTTAATATTGACCCTAAAAAGGCTTATGATGAATATATCAATCTGTATGGCAAACTTCTTTTTAAGGCAGGGAGAAATGAGGAGGCGTATCTGTATACCAAAGAGGCATATAACAACATACAAGAAAAAGATGGAGAGCTTATTGAGAATTATGCTTTCTTATCATCAAGCCTGGATGGAAATTATGAAGAGGCCTTGCCTGTTTTGGCCAAAGCGGTCAAAGGGGGGAAAAATGAAAAAAGATATATTGACCAGGTGAGAGAGGGATATCAGAAATTAAATCCGGGTAAAGACGCTGATACCTATATCGCCTCTTTACAGAAAGGATTTATCGAGAAAATCAAATCCCAGGTGGAAAAACTGATGACCGACGAGCCTGCTCCGGATTTTTTCGTAACAGATGTGAATGGCAAAAAGGTAACTCTGGCAGATTTTGCAGGCAAAACCATTGTACTGGATTTTTGGGCTACCTGGTGTGGCCCGTGTGTTGCATCATTTCCAGCCATGCAAATTGCAGTAAACCGTTATGTCAATGATCCGGATGTTAAATTTCTATTTATTCATACCTGGGAAAATGTAGCAGATCCGTTAACCGATGCTAAGCAGTTCTTAAGTAAAAGGAATTATAAATTCGATTTATATATGGATACAATAGATCCTGCTACTAAGCGGTCACCTGCAGTTACTGCTTTTAAAGCAACCGGTATCCCCGCAAAATTTATTATTGATGGGAAAGGCAGGATACGCTTTAAGCTGGAAGGTTTTAGCGGCACAGACGAGGCCGCTGCAGAAGAGGTAGTACAAATGGTGGAGATGGCACGTAAAGTGGAGTAATCCCACTATATCAACACAAGCATTTTTGAATCAAAAAGTATTAATTTCAAAATTAAAATATTATACCACGCAATTTATGAAACGAATCTGTCTCTTATTGATCATTAGTCTGACTGCTTTTGGGGGCTTTGCCCAGAAGAACCACCCTGTGTCGTGGAAAATTGACACTGTGAAAATTGCTCCTCTGACCTATGAACTAAAATTAAAGGCAACAATAAATGAGCCATGGCATATCTATACCCAAGACGCTTCCAGGGCTGGAATGGCTATGCCTACCCGGATAATTTTTGAAGAGAACAATAATGTCGAATTGATCGGTGCAACCAGGGAAAAAGGGATAGAGAAAGAAAATGGAGAGACCAGCTCTTATTATTCAAAAGAGGTCACTTTTACACAAACGCTAAAATTGAAATCTAAAGAAAAGACTGACTTACATTTAACCATAAAATATATGGTCTGCACCAATCAAATGTGCCAGCCTCCTTCTTCCAAACAATTTTCTATAATACTGGAAGAATAACGGTACAGAAGAATAACGGGCACTGTCCGTAGTAAAGAATAAACTGATAATGGACTATTCCCAGGTTTCCGGGCATAGTCCATTTCCTTTTAGATCTCTTAATAACCGGATAGGTTCTTTAATCTTTATTCAGAGGCTTAATATAATCTGTTGAATTCAAAGGCTTAGTATAATCTGATATCGTTCCCTTTAATTTCAAATGAAGCGCCAATTGTTATTTTCATCAGCTCCATCACCTGGATAATTGATTCGGATTCGAAATCGGCTGTAAAAAAGTGTCTGAGCAGATCTTTATTCTCTATTGTAATATGGACACCGTACCAACGCTCGAGTTTTCTCACTACTTCATCCATGGGTGTCTTTTCAAAACGCAGATTACCTTCTTTCCAGGCTGTTGCATATTTGAGATCGGTATCAGAATCAACTTTTTTATCAGGTAACTCGTAATCTATTACAACCTGTTCATTTGGTTTTACACTAATTATTTCATTGTTTTGTTCACGGATAATATCAAGAGAGCCTTTCAACAAAGTAAGTTTTAAATTTTTGTCATTCTCATAACACGAAAGGTTGAATTCTGTACCGGTGACCCTGACCGCAATACCTTTGGGAGTCTTTATATGAAAAGGTAATGCCTTATTTGATTTGACTTTAAAAAATCCTTCACCGGAGAGAAATACTAAACGGTTGTCCTTTCCGAAATTTTCAGGAATATCGAGGGAACTGGCGCTGTTCAACCATACCTGAGTGCTGTCCGGCAGTATAACTGTAGCTTTCACGCCTGTATTAACCCAATAATGTACACCCGTCCCTGTTTCTGTGGAGGCAACTGTTTTGAATATATCTTTTGATGCTCCCCTATCTTTTGAAATATCGTAAATAAAGTACGACATCAGGGGAATAAAAAGCACTGCAGCAACTTTTATCAGGCTGGAGACAAACCTGCCCTTCTGCTTTTCACCGGTAAGTGACACTGCAGAAGAGGGCGAATAAGGAAGAGTGCTCATAATATATTTATTCTTCACCCGTGCGTATTCCCTGGCCAGATTCTCATCCTGGGAGGTCCTGGCAAAAAAACGGGCTCTCTCTTCCGGAGTACCTTCTCCTTTAACAATTCTTAATATATATTTACGATCCATATTTTTCTTCTTTTAATACAAAAAAGTAAGTATCCAACCCCAAAGAAAATTGTACTCTTTTAGCTTTTCCTTAAATATTTTCAGAGATATCTTCATGTGATATTCCACTCCTGTTAATGACATTTTTTTCTTCTTTGCAATCTCTCTGTTTGTCATTCCGAGAACCCGGCTCATAATAAAACTTTCACGCACAGTGTCAGGTAAATTATCAATTGTCTTTTCAATTAGCTCCTTTAAACTTAAAGCTTCTAATTCTGCATCAAGAGAATTGTCACTCAGAGCGAGTATATCAGTCTTAATTTCATCCAGACTCAGCGATTTATAATTCAACGGCGGAGATTTAAGCTCATTGATTGTTTTATTTCTTGCAATAGTGTAAACCAGAGCACGAATATTTTTGTCAGGATTTATTGTGGATCTTTTTTGCCAAAGCGTCAGAAGTGCCTCTTGTGCAATGTCTTTTGCCCGGTACTTGTCATGAATATAGCTG
This sequence comes from Bacteroidales bacterium, assembly GCA_023230265.1. Classification (GTDB taxonomy): domain Bacteria; phylum Bacteroidota; class Bacteroidia; order Bacteroidales; family UBA932; genus Bact-08. The sequence goes on from JALNXR010000009.1 coordinate 15,475, forward strand.
TCAACAAAGTAGACGATATTATCAAATTCCGCATTAAAAAACAACTCGAAAGATGCAACATCTCCCTTGGAAATTTCCAATGCCAGTAATTTGGGGTTTTTACTCATAGGGTATTAGGTCCTTCACAAATATACAAAAGATTTAAAATTATAAGTACCAATATACCAATAACCCTTATAAAATATCACCTCAATGAGCCTTGTCTCCTATAACAAACGGGGCTAACGACGAAGATTTTGTTATTGCCGTGTCAATAAACAAGTTGCAAAACACAAACTTTTAGATTTAAAAAGTTTATGTTTTGCAACAATCAGATTTACTGTCCAATAACAAAATCTTCGGCGATGAATCGCCCGTCGTCTCGTCTATCTTCTGCCTCCCTTAAAAGGTTTCCTGTCTCCCCCTTCAGATCTTCTATCGGGTCTTCCCTCGGGTCTCCCTTCCGGTCTGGGACGATGCGGCGGTTCTACGTAACCTTCCGGTTTAGGCAGCAGGGCCTTGCGTGAAAGTCTCATTTTACCGTTCTTGGGATCCATCTCCAAAAGCTTTACCTCCACCTGATCACCAACTTTGAGTTCATCCTCAACCTTATCAACCTTTTTCCAGGCTATCTCAGATATGTGCAACAGCCCCTCCTTGCCGGGAAGAATCTGTACAAACGCACCGAACTCCAGAATTGAAACAACTTTTCCGTTGTAAACCTGTCCGGCTTCCGGTACAGTGGTAATTCCCTTAATCCAGTTAAGGGCAGCCTCCATACTCTCCTGGTTCTCGCCAAAGATATCCACAACACCTGTCTGATCCTGTTCAGTAATAGTTATTGTAGTTCCTGTGGTTTTCTGGATCTCCTGAATAACCTTTCCTCCGGTCCCGATCACAGCACCGATAAACTCCTGAGGAATAATAATCTGAATAATTCTTGGAACATGAGGTTTGTAATCTTCGCGAGGTTCGCTTATACATTTGAGCATCTCGCCCATAATATGCATCCTCCCCTGGCGGGCCTGCTCAAGGGCGGCTTCAAGTATCTCGTAAGAGAGTCCGTCAACCTTAATATCCATCTGGGTTGCAGTGATGCCATCCTTTGTTCCTGTTACCTTAAAGTCCATATCTCCAAGATGATCTTCATCACCAAGAATGTCAGAAAGCACAGCATATTTCTTGCTCGCAGAATCGGTAATAAGACCCATTGCAATTCCTGATACCGGCTTTTTGATCTTCACCCCGGCATCCATCAGAGCCAGTGTTCCGGCACAAACAGTCGCCATGGATGAGGATCCGTTTGATTCAAGAATATCCGACACAACCCTCACCGCATAAGGATTATCTTCCCCTGTGGGAACCATTGATTTGAGTGCTCTGAGTGCAAGATTTCCGTGTCCTATCTCGCGACGGCCGGTACCCCTGTAAGGTTTGGCCTCTCCGGTGGAGAAGGGCGGGAAATTATAATGGAGTACAAATTGCTCGGTCCCTTCTACCAGCACCTCGTCAACCTCTTTCATATCCAGCTTGGTTCCCAGAGTTACGGTTGTAAGCGACTGGGTCTCTCCCCTGGTAAAGAGAGCAGAGCCGTGTGTGGCAGGCAGATAATCCACTTCACACCATATCGGGCGGATCTCTTTTGTATTTCTTCCATCCAGCCTGATTCCCTCATTCAGAATCATATTCCTCATCGCCTCTTTCTCAACTGCATGGTAGTATCTCTCTATCATTATCTTCTTCTCTTCGGCCTCCTCCTCTGACAAAGTTGCCACAAATTCTGCCTTAAGTGCATCAAAGGCATCCTGTCTCTCGTGTTTTGCAGTTCCGGATTTGGCTATTGCATAGCATTTGTCATAGCAGAACTGATGAATAGATGCACGCAGCTCTTCATCCTGTGTCTCATGACAATAAGCTCTCTTCTCACTTTTGCCCACCTCATCCATAAGCTCAATCTGAGCTGCACAATGTTTTTTAATCTCTTCATGAGCAAATTTAATAGCTTCAAGCATATCCTTTTCGGCAACCTCCTTCATCTCACCTTCCACCATCATAATATTATCGATGGTAGCTCCCACCATAATGTCTATGTCTGCATTTTTAAGTTCAGAAAATGTAGGGTTGATAACCAGTTTCCCATCCACTCTTGCCACTCTTACCTCCGATATCGGGCCGTTGAAGGGGATATCGCTCACAGCCAAAGCTGCCGATGCTGCCAGACCGGCGAGTGCATCAGGCATAATATCCTTTTCTGCTGATATAAGATTAACATTTACAAAGACCTCCGCATGAAAATCATCGGGGAACAGGGGACGCAGGGCACGGTCAATCAGTCTTGATACAAGTATCTCAGAGTCATTGGGTCTTCCCTCTCTTTTGAGGAAACCGCCGGGATATCTCCCTGCAGAGGCATATTTCTCTTTATACTCAACAGACAAAGGCATAAAATCAACATCCTCCTTTGCCTCTTTTGCACAGGTTACCGCTGCAAGCAGCATAGTCTTACCCATCTTTACAACTACTGAACCGTCTGCCTGTTTGGCAAGTTTACCGGTTTCGATTTCGATCACTCTTCCATCACTCAGTGTGATGTTCTTCTTTACAATATTCATATATTTTTTTGTGCAGCCCGACTCTCCCTGTGAGAGTTAATTATTATTAATGATTTCCGCAACCTTTTATGCCTCGGGCCGCTTTTGTGACATAAAAAGGTGAAGTATTACTGCAAAGTTAGCGAGATTACACCAACAGACAAAAAAAAAGGGTGCCACGGGCACCCCCTCTTTTCTTCTCTATTTCCGAAGGTTAAGAGCCTTCACTATATTTCTGTATCTCTCGATGTCTGTCGCCTTGAGGTAATCAAGAAGACGGCGCCTCTTACCTACGAGTTTCAACAGAGAGCGCTGGGTAGCGTAATCTTTTCTGTTGGTTTTAAGGTGATCGGTAAGGTGAGCGATACGGTAGGAAAATAGAGCAACCTGGCTCTCGGCGGAGCCGGTGTCTGCATTAGACTTTCCGTATTGTCCGAAAATCTCTTGCTTTTTTTCTGCGGGTAAATATGTCTTCATTCGCAAGCAATTGATAATTTTATTCCCAAAATCGGGAGGGCAAAGATACACAAATATTTTCACCTCGCAACATTTTTCATAATTTTGTAATTCACTGTACAATTACAGCCACTTGTCACAATGATACAATTTGAAGAAGCCCTCAAAATAGTTCTCTCCAACACCCTCCCAATCCCGGGTACGGAGCTTGTCCATCTGCCGGAAGCTCACGGAAGAGTTCTTGCAGAGAGCATTTTTTCCGACATGGATATGCCTCCTTTCGACAAGTCTGCGGTGGATGGATATGCCTATCGCTCCGCTGACCACGGGAAAAGGCTCAGAGTCCTGGAGACTATCCGTGCGGGGGAGGCTCCCGGATTGAAAATCTCTGAGGGTTGCTGCAGTAAAATCATGACAGGGGCGAAATTGCCCCAGGGGGCTGACACTATTGTGATGGTAGAAGAGGTGATTGGGGAAGAGGTGATGACAGAAGAAAAGGCAGAAGAGATGGCTGCAGCAGGGACAACGGGTGAAAACACTGTCAGAGTAAGAGATGACGATAATAAATATATCTCTTTCAAAAAAGAGTATCTCCAAAAATCTCCCGCAGAGATAAAGGGGGCCAATATCTGCCTCAAGGGGGAGGATATAAAAAAAGGGAAGCTTTTACTGGAAAAGGGTAGTCTGATCACCCCCTTTGAGGTGGCTCTGCTTGCTTTGGCCGGTTATCCTCGGGTGCCTGTGGTTCAGAAACTTAAAGTTGGCATAATTACCACGGGAGAAGAGTTGATCGA
>JALNXR010000195.1 GCA_023230265.1 Bacteroidales bacterium
CCTGCCACAGAATATTCTTTTGGAGGAACCATTTACGATATGTATGACAACTCCAATATTCGCGTGGTGAGTGGTGATTACCTCAGACTTCAATCTGTATCGCTCCGCTACAATGTGGGTGAAAGGGTTGTTAAAAAATTGGGCCTGCAGTCAGCTTATATAAGCCTTTCCGGAACCAATCTGTTCACTATTTGCAACAGCAAACTGAAAGGTCAGGATCCGGCTCAGTCAGGGTCAACACCCAATATAAACCTGTCTGTACGGCCTTCCTATTCACTAAATATCTATTTTACACTATAAAAGCTATCCTGATATGAAGAAATATATTTACTGTATTCTAATGTCTGTTTTACTGACATCATGCAATAAGTTTCTAGAAGAATACTCGACAGATCTAAGGTATTGTGAAACAGCACAAGATCTTGAATATCTCATGATTGGTGAGGCGTTTCTCAACACTCCTTTATCACTCTCTATGTATGATCAGGCCACCATGTCGAACACCTATCTGGTGGGATTAGGTAACACCTACAATTATCCATGGCTTCATGTAATGGATGATGATTCGGAGGTGTTCGTGTGGGATTATGTATCTACAGATCAGGCAACTCCTCTCTACAGGTTTGGCGGATTACACAACTGGTCTAATGCTCCGTTCATGGATGTGTTGTCTATGAAATGGGATGATTCTCAATGGGAAAAAATATACAAGAGGATAGGTGCGTTGAACTCTATAATCTTTCAGGCGCATCAATTATTCGAAAAAGATAAGGAAAACCTTGTTATGCTGCAGCATATTTGTGGTGAAGCCTATTTCCTCCGTGCATACTATTATTTCTATCTGAACAATATCTATGGGATGCCTTACTCAATAGAAACAGCTTCCTCAGATTTTGGAGTACCGCTTAAAACCAGCGAGGTGATTGAAGTAAAATATTTTTCGCGTGCCTCCAATGAAGAAGTTTACAATCAGATTATTTCTGATCTTGAACAAGCAGCCACTTACCTGGAAGGATATACCCCTGATACCAAACTTCGTGTGGGAATAGCTGCTGTGAAAGCTCTTCAAAGCCGTGTTTATCTGTATACGGAACAATATGAAGAAGCGGTAGATGCCGCAGAAGAGTTCGATGAATATACTTATGCGCTTATTGACCTTAACACTATCGCACCGAACACTAATGTTACATTCCGGTCATCCAATGAAACAATCTTTACGGTTGGTGCTAATGAGATCCCTGCTGTTTTTATGAACGATTCACTATCTGCATGGAGTGGGAATGATAACCGGGTATCTGCATTCAAGGCTTCCGAGGACTTGATGAACAAGTATCAGCTAGGCGACCTTCGGTTGAATACATTCTTTTATAAATCAACCAAAAACAAGGCTCCTCTTCCGTCAAAATATAAAACATGGACAACTTACAACGATCCTGAGGCTGTATCCGCTGTTTTTGCCATCAGGTATCCTGAGGTTCTCCTTAACCGTGCAGAGGCTCTGGCTATGCTCGGAAGAACGGAAGATGCCCGCGAGGTTATAGGGCAGTTACGCAACAAACGCTTTGCATCTGCATTAATGAGCGATGTGCCTGCAACTGAAGAAGATCTGGTTAATTTTATTCGCGATGAGCGTCGCCGTGAACTCTGTTTTGAGGGACATCGCTGGTTTGATTTACGCCGTTATTTTGTAAACAGCAAGTACCCTTTAGACAATAACTTTGTTATTCACCATCCCTCATACACTTATGATGGAAACTCACATATGAATTTTCTGACAGGATACTATGAATTGGAATCTTATGAAAAGGATAATGCAGGCTGGATAATCCCGGTTCCTGATAATGTCATAGAATTTAACAGAGGAGAAATATTAAATTTGGAACGCAAGACACGAAACCTTATTAATTACTAAAACAATGAAAAAATTAAGTATAATAACTCTTTCACTTTTGGTTTTCTGCTCTTCTTGCAGAAAGGAAGAGATTGTGAATTTTCCTGATTACGATAAGGATTGGTTCGTTTTGGAAGATAACCCCTCTGATCCTGCCGACCATGCTGCTTATCTCTTTTATAGTGAGTTCGGAATTCCTGTATATTATAATGATACCATAGGAAGCCAGGAAAGGGTAGATGTATGGGGAAACAGATATATTCATTACGAAACACTGACATTGAATTATTCATTGGGAGGACTAGCCGCTGCTTCTGCCTCTCCTGTTATCAGTTCATTAACATATTGTTCAAAAGAGTGTGTGCCGGCTGCTATTGATTATTTGAGGGAATATATCATGCCTATTATACCTTCTAGCATTCACATTCATAGCTTTCTCCTGGTAGAGAACATGAATAGTCTCTCTTTTGGCACTAATGCTTTCAAGGGTTTTAATACATTAGTGATTGGCAAAGCATCCCAATTGCCAACCATGTCAGAAGTTCAAAAGAAAGAATTCAACGGAGCGGTATTGCGTTCGACTTTATCAGACTTTGTGATTAATCAGGGACGCTTTAATACGGAACTTGAGAGATTTTATAAGGTTTCGAGGGATTTGTCTACTACCAAAGATCTCTATGGACTCTATACTTATTATTTGAGTTCCAGCTATGTAACCGGACTGCCTGCGGGTACTCCAATTAATGTCAATACTGTGGGATTTCTTTCAACTGATCCAAGCAGTACCTATTATACACCTAAAACCACATGGATGGATGTAAACATGTATTTGGAAGCTATCCTTTCCCAGACTCATGAAGAATTTGTAGCCAAATATGGAACCTATGAACTGATTATGACAAAGTACACAATCATAAAGAACATTCTTGAAGAATCCGTCTTATAATTAAGATAAAAGTCACTAATATTTACATATGAAGAAAAAATATTTAATTGCATTATTTGCTATTATGGGGTCTGTTACCATGGCCTCAGCCCAGAATTCGATATTGAAGGGCTCTTTCAAAAGGATCCAGGCTAGGGATATTCTATGTGAGGATATTCATGTCTACTTGCAGGATAAAGGACAAATGAAACCTGTATTGGAAGGCGAAATGAAAAAAGGGGAGTATACATTTCAGTTTGAAATAGCTCCTGATCAAGGTATGTTCAATAAGATTTGCTATGTGGGAACAAACGGGGAATACTATCCTGTATACATTGCTCCCAACAGTACCGTTGAAATTAATGTCGAGAATGGCAACATCAATTTTGCAGGTAAGCTCAGCAAGGAAAACCAGGCAATTGCCGGTTATTATAAAGTTATTAACCCGTTGCATGAACTAATGTACACCAAACAGATTGTTGAGGCGGACAATAATGTGATTGCTAAGGTGATAAATGAAGTAACCCCTTTAGCTTTAAAATATGTGAAACAAATCAAAACAGGGAATTCAAATTTTGACAGTTATATTAAATTCATGTTGCCATACAGTCTTCAGTATGATGTAGTGCAACTATATGCACAAGGTCGTGAATTCCCTAAGGACAATTGTCCAGAATACATCAAAAATCTTTTTGCCCGGGATAATTTTAATACCATGAGAGTCATGGAGCTCCCGTTTGCTATTGATTTAATGTTGTATTACGGTTTTGCAAAAGAAGTTATTACTAATAAACGGATGGGGCCTGGTGTTGCTTTAGCCCTTGAGAACATTTCCTGCAAAGAGTTGAAAGGAGAATTGGCATTATGGGCGATGGATCAGAATGTAGTAAATGAAGACTTAAATAATTTTGTGGGTAGGAATAAGGATAATTTTGTAACCAAGTCACAAAAAGAGAGGTTCGATAAACTCTATAAAATGCTGGTAGTTAGAGAGACAGGAGGTGACTGGATGGATTTTAGCTATCCAGATATTAATAATGTACAACAAAAACTCTCAGACTATAAAGGTAAAGTTATAGTCCTGGATGTTTGGGCTACATGGTGTGCACCCTGTCGTGCCGAATTTCCTCACCTTAAAAAACTGGAGGAGGAGTTACAAGGCAAGGATGTTGTGTTTATCGGACTTTCTCTTGATACCAAACTAAATGATTGGGTAGAGATGGTGAAGGCAGAAAATCTGCCGGGGGTTCAATTATATACCAACCGTGAGGGGGTAATTGTTGATGGTTACAGAATTGAAGCGGTTCCTCATTTCATTGTCTTTTCAAAAGATGGCAAAACAGTTGCTTTTAATGCACCAAGACCGTCAAGCCCTAAACTTAAAGCGATTATTGAAGCAGAATTAAATAAATAAATTAAGATGAAAAATATAATTACATTTTTTTGTTTTATTGCTTTGCTATCGTTTACACATAGTCTGGTGGCACAAGAAAAAGGAACCAATTTTGAACAGCTAAGTTTGAAGGATGCCATAGCTAAGGCATCAGCAGATAAAAAAATGATCTTTATCGACTGTTATACCAAATGGTGTGTTCCTTGTGCTCAAATGGCCCAGCAGATTTTTCCGCTGGAGGAATGTGCCAATTATTTCAACCCTAAATTTGTATGTGTGAAAGTTGATATGGAGGTGGGTGAA
>JALNXR010000010.1 GCA_023230265.1 Bacteroidales bacterium
TCCCCTGCCGATCACTGCCTGTGGAATCTCTCCGTGCCAGAGTTTAAAATCCCCCTCTGACATATAATTTCTAAGTCCTGTGAATGATTGAAAAGCAGAGTCAACTCCCTTTATGGTAGCAACTGACTCCTCGTTGTTGTACTTCACAAAGATATTCTCTTCTATAGTTTCGCAAAAGTGAGCGATTTGCGGTAAACTTCTCACCTTTTCAAAATCAGCAGTTTTGGGATCAAAACTTTTGCCGGTGACAGGAGTTATCAACAGATCACATTCATGAGTGCTGTAGAGTGACTTGATCAGGTCTTCAAAGCCGTTGTAAACCGACAGGATAATTATCAGAGCGGCAGTGCCCACTGCTATTCCGGTCGCACTTATCACAGATATGATGTTTATCACATTGTGCGACTTCTTGGCAAACAGATATCGCCTGGCTATGAAGAACGGAAATTTCAACAGTAAAATTTTGAATTACAATAGTAATTAAACAACAAAGCTTATTTTTTAAGCAGGGAGTCAATTCTCCCGGCATAATCAAGTGAATCGTCAATAAAATATGTTAGTTCAGGAACTACTCTCAATTGTTTGGATACTCTTCTCCCCAGCTCACCCCTTATGGATCTGGAAGCTGCCTCTACCATCTCCAGCACTGCAGAAGCTTTTTCTGAGGGGAAAATACTTAACCTTACCTTGGCAGAGGCAAGATCGGGGGTCACTCTGACGGATGTAACGGAGATCAAAGCTCCATTGAAGGCAGCCATCCCTCTCTCGCGGAAGATCTCCGAAAGGTCTTTCAGTACCTGCCTGGCAACTTTTTGTTGTCTTGTGCTTTCTGCCTCCATAATTATTTGATTTTTAAAATGTAATAATTCTTCTTTCCTTTCTGGACCAATATATACTTTTCATTGAGAAGATCACCGGCAGTGATCATGATTTCAGGACTTTCCACTCTCTCTTTATTTACAGAAACCCCTCTCGCCTGTATCATTTTTCTGCACTCACCTTTGGATGGAAAAACAGTTGTTTTTACAGAGAGCAGGTCAATTACAGAAACAGGAAGATCGTCTTTGTCAATCTCAAAACCCGGAACGCCGTTGAATACCGACAAAAAAGTGGCTTCATCCACCGATTTTAACTTGTCTGATGTAGACTCCCCAAAGAGTATCTGAGAAGCATCCACTGCTTTCCTGTACTCACCCTCGCCATGGACCATCGTTGTAACCTCCTTAGCTAGAAGCTTCTGAAGCTCCCTGAGATGAGGCTGTTGGTTGTGGACAGAGATTGCCTGATCTATTTCGCTCTTTGTGAGCATAGTAAAGATTTTTATATACCTTGCAGCGTCTTCGTCACTTACATTCAGCCAGAATTGATAAAATTCATAAGGAGAGGTATATGCAGGATCCAGCCAGATGTTACCCTTTTCTGTCTTGCCGAATTTTCCTCCATCGGCCTTTGTGATAAGCGGACAGGTAAGGGCAAATGCCTCACCACCCTCTTTTCTGCGAATCAGCTCGGTACCTGTAGTGATATTCCCCCACTGGTCGCTCCCGCCCATCTGGAGCTTGCAACCGTAGTTTTTGTATAAAAAGAGATAATCGTAGCCCTGAACCAGCTGATAGGTGAACTCGGTAAAAGACATTCCCTCCCGGTCCTCACCCGATATCCTGCTTTTAACAGAATCTTTACTCATCATATAGTTGACCGTGATGTGCTTGCCTATGTCGCGGATAAATTCCAGAAATGTATATTCCTTCATCCAGTCATAATTGTTAACCATAATGGCGGCATTCGGACGGTCCGACTCAAAATCCAGAAACCGGGAGAGTTGTTTTTTAATTGCCTCCTGATTGTGTCTTAAAGTCTGTTCGTCAAGCAGATTTCTCTCGGAGGACCTCATAGAAGGATCTCCGATCATACCTGTTGCGCCTCCCACGAGGGCAACCGGCCTGTGTCCGCACATCTGCAGATGCCTGAGCATCATTATACTTACCAGATGCCCTATATGAAGGGAGTCCGCTGTCGGATCAATTCCCACATAGGCAGTTGTAAGCTCTTTCTGAAGCTGCTCCTGTGTCCCCGGCATCATGTTGTGTATCATTCCTCTCCAGGAGAGCTCCTCTGTAAAATTGTTCATCGGGATTTAAGATTTCAGGCAAAAATACAGTTTTTTCTTTACTTTTGCCGTATGAAAAAGATAATGATTAAACTAAACTATTTGCTTTTAGCAGTAGCCACTATTTTCCTTTTTAATCCTGCAAAGGCGGCGGCACAGCACGAACAGGAGGACACTCTCTTCACAAAAATCAGCTCAATCAATGGAGTTGTTGATTTACAGAGAATAAACAGCTTTGGCTTTAAAGATAAATATGTACTGAAATTCGAACAGCCTATAGACCACAAAAACCCGGAAAAAGGGAAATTCGGCCAGAGGGTCTTTGTAATGAATGCCGGAGTTGACAGGCCTACGGTAATTGTGACAGAGGGGTACGGTGCCGCCTACGCATCCAATCCCCGTTACAGGGACGAAATATCCAAACTTCTGGATGCAAATATAATATTCGTTGAACACCGCTACTTTCTGGAATCGGTGCCTGATCCGGCCGATTGGAAATATCTTACTGCAGAGAATTCAGCATACGATCTCCACAGAATAACAACTGCATTTAAAGAGATTTACAAAAACAAATGGATTGCAACCGGCATAAGCAAAGGAGGTCAGACAGCCCTTATATACAGAGCGTTTTTCCCCGATGATGTAGATATTACAGTACCTTATGTGGCCCCGCTTTGCAAAAGCAGGGAGGACGGAAGACATGAACCATTCCTGAGGGATTTTGCAGGGACTCAGGAAGATCGTGCAAAACTTGAGGATCTGCAACGGGAGATACTTTTAAGAAGAGGCGAACTTCAGCCGAAGTTCGACACCCTGTGCAAAGTTAAGGGATATAGCTTCAGGCTGCCAAACGAAGAGATTTACGACTATTCAGTGCTGGAACTGCCCTTCTCCTTCTGGCAGTGGGGAAGTGATATCACAAAAGTTCCCGGCAAGGGGGTGAGTGCCGATTCTCTGTTTAAATACTGGATGAATATGAGCTCTCCCGACTACTTTAGAGACAGCTCCTCCACACTGTCTTTTTTTGTTCAGGCAGCAAAAGAACTTGGTTATTACGGTTATGATACAAAACCATTTAAAGGATTGCTAAGTATCAGAAATGCAAAAGGATATCTGACTAAAATATTTCTCCCGGAGGGGTCAGAAGAGAGGTTTGACAGGGGTCTTTACAGAAAGCTAAAAAGATTTGTCGCCCGCACAGATGAAAAGATGATGTTTATTTACGGTGAGTTCGATCCATGGAGTGCGGTAAAGGTAAATGAACCAAAAAGCTCCAACGTTGTTCTCTTTGTGCAGCCGGCCGGCAGCCACAGAGCGAGGATCAACACCCTGCCAGAAGAGATGAAAAAAGAGGCGGTTGAAACTCTTAAACGCTGGATTTCAGAAGAGTGAAAACCACTGCCCCAAGAGGAGTGATTAGCCCGCCCTGAGACGAAAGCAATGATTGCCCGATTTTCATAGGAGAGGTTGCTTTACTGTCAGAAAAGTGATTAGCCGGCTGTCAGAAGAATAATTTATATGATAGATTTCAGAAAGATTGAATTAACCGACAAAGAGTGGATAGATACCCTGTTGGGGTATTCCGATTACAGAGGAGCCGAATATTGTTTTACCAACTTGTTTATCTGGGACGGAGTTTATAATTCCCGGATTGCCAGATATAAAGACTTTTTGCTATTGATATCCGGCGAGGGAGAGAACACAAGATACCTTTACCCTGCAGGCAGGGGAGATAAAAAGGAGGCGATAGAACGTTTAAAAGCAGATGCGCAGAAGAGGGACGTCAAAATGGTTCTGATAGGTCTATCTCCCGAAGCAGCCACAGAACTGGAACATCTTTATCCGGGTGAGTTTACAATCCATCCTTACAGAAGCAGTTTTGATTATATCTATGAAAAGGAGAAGCTTATCACTCTGTCCGGAAAGAAACTGCAGTCAAAGAGGAACCATATCAACTTTTTCAAAAGCAACTATAACTGGGATTTTCAAGAATTTACACCTGAAAATGTGGAAGAGATAAAGGATTTCAACCGGGAATGGTGCAGAGAGGTTGACTGTTCGCAGAGCGAATCACTGGATCTGGAAATATGTGCCGTAAAGAAGTGTCTCGAAAATTACGCTCATCTTGGATTGACAGGTGGAATTCTCAGAGTCGACGGCAAAATAGTAGCCTACACAGTGGGTGAGCAGATTAATTCTGACACATTCATTGTACATATAGAGAAGGCTTTTGCTAATGTGAGAGGTGCATATCCGGTGATAAACAACGAGTTTGTAAAAAGAATGCCGGCCGGAATAAAATATGTAAACAGAGAGGATGACGCAGGGGATGCAGGCCTGAGAAATGCTAAAGAGTCATACAATCCCTTGTTTATGCAGGAGAAGCACTCGGCACAAATCATCGACGAACAAAATTTTCGTCGTTGAATATCTTTTTATTTATATTTGCAACATAAACCATTAGTTTTGAGAATTGGAACCTCCGAGTAGTTTGTCCGACGATTATTTCTCCCAGGGGATTGCCCTGATCATTATTCTATTTTCATATTTAGTTCTCAAGTGCGCAGAGGCGCTCTATTTTGCTATTACAATTTCTGACCGGGAAAGTCTTAAAGCAGAAGGCTCTGAGAAATCATCAGCATTGCTAAACCGGCTTACAGACAACGACATTCTGATCAGATCGGTTCTGCAGGCTGATACCTTTTTTACTGTAACCTCAGCAGTTATTTCCTTCTCACTCTTTATAAAGCTTATGGGAACACCGGAATCCGGATTGTTCTGGAAAACTCTTGCAGTTGTAGTCATTGTAATGATTTTTCTCAGGTGTATTACAGCTATTGCCGGAGCAGAGAGATCAAAAGAAAACTACCTTGACAAATCAAAGCGTTTCACCTGGGTTTACTCTGCAATGATCTTTTTTGCATCCCCGGTAAACAACATGTTCAGGAGTATAGAGAGGTTATTTAGTAAAACTGTCCGGGAGAGGAATGCCCAGTCATTGGAAGAGATAGTGGAGATTACTGACGAGAATGATTCCCGTGAGGTAGAAGAGAAGAGACTGCTTAAAGGGATTGTTGATTTGCCTAATAAAGTGGTTTCCAGAATCATGAAGCCAAGGGTGGAGATCTTTTCCCTGGATATGGAGATGAATTCAGAAGAGGTGGTTGACAGGGCAATGGAATGCGGCTTCTCGCGGATGCCGGTTTACGGCAGTAGTCCTGATGATGTAAAAGGATTTCTCTATGTAAAGGATCTGGTTAAATATCTGAGGGATGACATAAAAGATTTTGACTGGCACAAGCATATCAGAAAAGTATATTTTGTGCCGGGGAGTAAAAAAATCAGCGATCTTCTGGAGGAGTTCAGGCAGAAAAAGATACACATTGCGATAGTTGTTGATGAATACGGAGGGACAGATGGAATAGTAACACTGGAAGACATTCTGGAAGAGATTGTGGGTGAGATTTCTGATGAGACCGATATTGTTGAGTAGAGACATTGTAGAACCGAACAGAATTAGATCAAAGAATAGAATTAGATCAAAAAATAGAAATATATCAATTTAAAAAATGGCACTTTTTTATAGCAGGGAACTGGAAAACGGAGCAACGATATCGGTCTGGGAGATTACCGAGAGTGAAGAGGAATTGCTCTCCCTGAGTTCTGTCCCGAGTGACGAACTTGAGGAACTGGCCCTGATAAAAAACACTAAAAGAAGAAGAGAGAGGCTGGCAGTCAGGGCTTTGCTGAATGAAGTCTTTGAGGGAAAGGTTTATTTGGGTCACCACGATAACGGCCGTCCCTTCCTCCAGAACAGTCTCATTGAGATAAGTATATCTCATACAGAAAGATTTGTGGCAATACTAACTCATCCGGAAGAGAGTGTAGGGATTGATATTGAGTCTCTCGACAGAGATTTCTCTGCTGTTGAAAAGAAAGCCCTTTCTGAGTCAGAAATCGAATTTCTGAGCGACAAAAACAGAGATCTTCACCTGGCTATCTGTTGGAGTGCAAAGGAGGCAATATACAAAAGGATGTCCCTCTCAGGTGTTGACTATTCAAAGCAGATTTTGCTAAAAAGATTTTCTCCCAGAGATGAAGGGGAGATAGAAGCTTTCTTTATCCACGAAGATGGTGAGCAAATGGAGTTTGAACTGGGTTACACACTATTTGAAGGCCATGTAATGGTTTGGATGATTGGCTAGTAGGCCACCCTTTGCCACTGCTCTCTTTTACCATCAGCCCAAGATTTTATCAACAGCCCAAGATTTTACCATCAGCCCAAGATAATTTTAACGAAAGCTAATTTCTTAGTTTGTGGAACTTTAGACGGGCAATTCCAGTTTAATATATCATTTAAGTATCTGAGCCGAGTGTGCTTTTGTATCGACCTTTTCGATAATTTCTGAGATATAGCCGTTCTCGTCAATAATAAAGGTTTTTCTCAAAATCCCGTCAAACTCTTTACCCATAAATTTTTTGCGCCCCCAGGCGTCATAGGCCTTTAGAATTTCCAGAGATGTATCTGAGATAAGAGGAAATGGAAGGTTGTGTTTTTCTGCGAAACCCTTGTGAGATTTTACAGAATCTTTGCTCACTCCGATAATTTTATACCCCAAAGCATTAAACCTATGGTGGTTGTCTCTTAAATCACAAGCCTCGGCAGTGCAACCGGGAGTGTTGTCCTTTGGGTAGAAGTATAACACTAATTTAGAACCTTTAAAATCCTCAAGTTTAATTAAATTACCATCCTGATCTAAACCTTTAAAGTCAGGTGCTTTATCTCCCTGTTTTATCATATTCTAATAGTCGTTTTATAATATTAAGTTGATTATTTATAACATTTTACCGGTTATCCATCTTCTGTGAGCAGTGCCGGGAGACTCTTTCTGTAAGTGATTCCAGCAGAGAGTAGTTATTTTCTATATATCTCTCTGCACAATCCATCAGGGCAAGGATATTTTTTGCGGAGACATTGTCCATCCTGGAATCAGAATTCAACAAGGGAGGTTCCATTCTGATATATCTGTCAGGCACACAGTTGGCTGAAAAAAGTTGTCTCATTTGAAAGTCAACTGTTTCTGAGACAGAAGAGGTGAGAATGTCTATCACCGGCTCCAGCCATCTAAGATAACCATATTTATGAGTTTTTTCCCACTGATACGATTTCTCCGCCTTACCTGTGCCGACAGAGAGCATAAAATAGTCCTTTACAGATGTATCGGGCCACAGTTTGACAGCCTCCACAAAAGCACACATAGCGGGATTGTTTGCATAGACACCCCCATCCACAAGATGCCGCTGTGTGTTGTCTCTTGCAGAAATTCTTGCAGGAGAAAAATAGGTAGGTGCAGCAGAAGTTGCCCTCGCTATATCTGCCAACCTGTAATCTGCCGTATCACCATATTTAAGTACATTGTAACGGCTGAACAGAAGAGCTTTGCGGTTGTCCATTTCGTAAGAAGTAACAAGACAATCCTTAATTACCTGTGATATCCAGCAATCACCAAGATACTTTTTGCAATACACACTTATATTCTCCTCACTGTACCGGCTTTTGAAAAGGCCGAAACCGGAGGAGATTCTGTAGAAAAAGGACCTTTTAAAAAGAACCGGACCCATATCCCTGTAAAAATCCCTTATCTGCAGCGCTGTGTATCTTGGTCTGGAGGGATTTTCTACAGAGGGGGTAAGATAAAGACAGACAAGTATTCCTCCTGTTGATGTACCTGACAACAGATCAAAACAGTCGGAGATCCTTATATCTTCATTACCGCTGATTCTTCTCACACTTTCTTCTAAATGTGCCAGTATCGTTGCAGTGATAATTCCTCTGATTCCGCCGCCATCCAATGAGAGTATCATTTTCCCCATAATAGATAAAAGCAATAACTATATTTCTGAGAGATCTATGGTTTACTGAAATTCAGATCATTGATAAACAAATCTTTTGAAAATGATTTGTTGAATCTTATGCCTGTTAAATTGGGGGCATATCTTTAAGGAATCAGGGAGACAGTACTTTGTATCGCTGCAAGAATTATGTTAACAAAAGGATTTAAAAAATTTGTACAAAGTACTGTCCCCGAGATTAGTTTGTTCCCAGGATTGGTTTTCTGGTTATTCTTTTAATTCATAAAGTGTATATCCCTTTTCTGACAGAACAGTGGTGTAAATTGTTCCATCATCAGATACTGCTATTTGGCCAAAGCCGGCAGGAGACTTATATACCTTTATAAGCCTGCCACCCCAGTCAAACAGCAATAATCTGGAGTTCTGCAGGTTGTTGATATCTTCAAATCTGTTTAAATAACAGTATTTTCCTGTAGAATAAATATCTCCGTAGTGGTGAATAAACTTTCCGTCAGAAGCAGGGGTTGGAATGTCAGAAAAAATATTTTGCCTGATAACATAACCGCTGCTGTTAAAAAGAACAACCCTGTCAAGTATGTCTAAAGCAACAAAAAAGAGTTCATTGGTTTTGTCTGCTGTAATAAATGAACGATTGAGCATTATGTTATTAATGTAGTCCAGGTTTGTAAAATACTCTATAAAAGGTAGTTCTCTCTTACCTCCACTACTCTTCTGAAATATTGTAATGGGCTCGTCACCAATTCCGTAGAGAATATAATTATCATCTGAAACTTTTGTAATCCCGGGATATTTATCCAGGTCAGGAATCTGTAATTTCTGGAAAAGGCCTGGTGTTAAAGATATTGACGCTCTTTTGTCAGATAACAGATTGCGGTAGTCAAGACTGTAAAAAGATGAATCAGACCTATCTTTTACAATTGCTATCCGCTCCTCCTCTCCAAGGTTTGTGATAACAGGCATTCTTAACATACCCGGATCATCTCCTAACTCACCAACTTCTGCAATTTTTGATAAATCCTGAGAATCGAAAAAGTGAAAAGCACTCCGGGATAGTACGGTTTCCTCGTTGGTTTTAAGGCTATTAGTTATGATAATCAGAGAGTCTTTAACCAGAATATCTGCGACGGATAAGTCAACCAGACAAAGAGAGTCTGTTACTTTCAGTTCAACAGGGGCAGGTAATTGGGGAATATAATAATTGCTTCTGCAAGAAATGATTGTCAGCAGAACAAACGAGTAGTTAAGCGAGTGTATAAAATATCTTTTAAGGAGCCTCATTTTGTCAAGTTAAAAAAACAGAACCCGGAATTTTCCTTTATTTATGTAGGAACTAACCCCAAAAAACTATGTGAAAACAATAAATAACAGTAAGGAAGAACCGGGTTTCTGTTTTTTGTTTGGAACAATAACCACGGCGGCAAATATATTTAATGTTTTACTTAAAGGACCATTTAAAAAAGCTCTAGCAAAAAATAACGCAAAACGGACGATTAAACACCAGATAATCAATGATTCCAAAAAATGCTCTAGCAAAAAATAACGCAAATCCAATCCCGGATTAATGATTACCTATATTTAGTCCTTAATAGCAAAGTGTAGAAAATCAAACAAATAGAAAATCATGAAATATTGACATAACTAAGAGATATCCAACAAAAAAATAATTGTTAAATTTATGGATTAAATGAATTAACAATGAGAATTTTACACGGTTGTAAGATTAGGGATGTCGCTGGGGATAAGGTGGTTATAATTAAAGGGAAAGAAGGTATGGACCTCACAAGAGTGGTTATGCTCAATAAGAGTGCGGAATTGTTGTTTGAGAAGCTGCGTTTAAAGGATTTCAGTCATAAGGAGGCAGCAGAGATATTGATGGAGGAGTATGGAATAGAGAAGGAGCAATCCATGAAGGATTCGGAAAACTGGATAGCATCTATGAAGGATGCAGGACTGATAACAGAGTAGTCAGTTCGTCACAGGATAGGCAGTCTGTTTAAAAAAACCGGCAAAAGAATATGATTGAAGAATGGATTAATAACGGGAAGGATAGAAATCTGCTTACTCTAATTGGCAGGATAGCAGGATCAAAGGGTGCTTCTCCCCGGGATCTGCACAATCTTAAGGACGGGAAAGGATGGACAGAGCTGATGGAAACAGCTGCAGCACATGGAGTGCTTGCCCTGGCAAAAGACTTACTTACAGAGCAGGAGTGGAGAGAGGTGCCTAAAGAGGTGAGAATAAAGTGGCAGTTGAGTGTAGATGAGATAGAGGAACGTTATTTTAAACAGGTGGAGGTTTATAACGCACTCAAAGATATCTTTGAATCAAACGGTATAAAAGTACAGCTTTTAAAAGGGATAAAACTATCTGAATATTATCCGGTTCCATGTCACAGGGAGTGTGGGGATATTGATATTTTTATTTTTGACGATTACGAAAAGGGCAACCGTTTGATAGAGAGCAAAGGTAAAAAAGTAGACAGAACCGGTCACAAACACTCCAAGTTTAATTTTAAAGGAGTTACGATAGAAAACCACAAGAGTTTGCTGAATGTAGTAACTAACCGTTATGACCGGATACTGGAGCCTGAACTGAGAAAAATGGTTGAAAATAGTGAGACACAGGCAGAATTTCATTTGCTGTTTAATATCAGACACATTATTGTACACCTTATCAGTTCCGGCATTGTATTAAGGCATCTGACAGATCTTTATCTCTTTCTCAAAAAAGAGATGGAAAAGATCGATTTCGTCAAAGTGTTTGATATTCTTAAAAAAAGCAGACAATATAAAATTTTTGCACAGCTACTCTATTTTATTTCTGAATGTTTTGGAGACAGAGAGATTGTTTCACTGGTAAAAGGCACACCCCGGGCAGACAAAATCATTGAGAAACTTTATGAGGACACTTTTCACAATATATCTAAGAGGGTCGCCACTGAGGATCTTCTTACAATGCCGGTTTACAGGAGAAAGTTAATCGGAGCCAGAGCTGTCATAAGGTCAAAATGGAAATACGACTTGATCAGGAGGGGCTATTTTTGCAAAGATTTTATTATAAGAACGGGTTATGCATTCGGTATCAACAGACAAAAGAGTAAGTAGAGTCACATACAACATTGGTGGATTATTGACGGAGATTGTCTACCCGGAGCAACTTTTGATCCCGGAACGGCTTAAATCCTTTAAACCATTTATTGATAAGACAGAAGAGGAAATCACCACCGGAAACGCACCTCGCTGTAAAACCGCTGCAAGGATAGTAATGAAAGAGGCAGAAACCCTCAACCGGCAAAATTCTCTTTCATCCCCTTTTCTTTTGAGCACATTTGAAACCGAATCCGGAGTTTGCAGTCTGTACAGAGAAGAGATCCCCGCATATGGAGGTGGTACCGGAAATGAAAGCAATACAGGGTATTTATTTATAACGAACCATAAGGATACAGAAAAAGAAAACAGATCTGGTATAAGAGTCACAATGAATAGAGAGAACAAAGATGTAATTTGTGAATATAAAGAGCAATTAAGTTATGCTAACCTGGTTTTTTCATTGTGGATGATATACGCATTTGGCGCAATTAAGAGCCAAACTGTTCCCATACACTCGTCGGCAGTGATAAGTGATGGAAAAGCAGTGCTTTTTCTTGGAGAATCCGGAACAGGAAAGAGCACACAGGCCTCTTTCTGGATGGACAAAATAACCGGAACCATTCCTCTCAATGATGACAGTCCTGTTGTGACTTTGTCGGACAGAGGGGAAGTATATACCTGCGGCTCTCCCTGGAGCGGAAAGGGCAAGATATATATCAACAAAAAATATCCTGTGGCTGCATTTGTGCGGATCGAACAACATTCCGGGGAGGAGATCGTCAGAATGGGAAAATTAGAAGCCTTTGCAGCATTATACCCGTCATTCCCTCCCCAGTTTATTAAAGATGAGTGGTTTGAGGATAAAGCCTGTGCAATGATTTCTGAAATAATCAAAGCGGTTCCGATTTACAGGCTAAGATGCAGGGCTGTTCCTGAATCTGCAATTTTGGCTCACTCTGTAATATTTGAGAATAAAGATTAGTCACAATGGGATCATCTAACAGGCATCAGACTAAATTAGTTGAAAACGAGCAGGCTCTTGCAATTATTGAAGAGATACTCAAAGAAGGCAACAGTGTAAAAATTGCTGTGAGAGGAAACAGTATGGCACCTGCTCTGATAGACGGGAAGGATTCTGTTACGCTGGAACCTGTAGCGATGCAGAAAAGAGACTTATCGGTTGGTGATGTGATCCTTTTCAGGTACAAAGGGACTTTTCTGATGCATAGAATAGTTGCAATCAACAGCAGAGGAAAAGCATCCGGAGCAGAAAAAATTATGATTACAACAAAAGGGGATGCTCTTGCTACAAGTGAAACAATCTCATCAGAAGATGTTCTTGCTGTTGCCAGGTTTAAAAGGCACAATCGTATAGAATTGTTGTTAAGGAGAATAGAAATGTCCCGGTATGTAAGATTTCTCCAAAATGTATTAAAGAAGTGAGTCCTTAATCAAGGATTCTAACTCAGATGTTAAGGATTATAACTCAGGCGTTGGAATCGTTCTCTCTTGAGAAAATAGCAAACTGCACGCAAGGATCAAAAGGAAGGTCAGATATTGAAAGAAGTTTATCTTTTATCCTGTACTTGAAAGCCCTGATTCCGGACGCAGTGTTACCAAGAAGGTTTGCTATCTCTTTGGTTTCGTATCCTGCATCATACAAAGCAAGGATAAGTTTTTCGAATGAAGAGAGTACTGAGTCTAAAGAGGCAATATCTGGGAACAAATTAATAAAGGTCTCGTTTTTAACAATATCAGAAATGTGGTCTTTTGTATTTGTCCGTAAATTGTCAATCATCTCTGTAATGCTCTTACATACAGAAGGGTTGGGGATGCGACATCTGGCGGCCTCTTTACCTGTCTCCTCCACAAAGGAGGTTGTAAGACTTATAGACGTCCTGAGAATTTCGTTTGAAAGCCACAACCTGTTATTGACAGCAGTGGATTCCGCAAGAGCTGTTTCTGTCTGATTCATTATTTCCCGGGATCTTTTCCTCGAACGGGTAATGATAATCATTGATGTAACCAGCAGGAACACAAACAGAGAAGAAGAGACAATCCCAAGGATCAAGGCTCTCTCTTTTTGAACTATCATATTCCCAAGCGTTTCATTTAATGCACTGATATGCTTTGAAAGTTTCAGCCTTGCTTTTATGTTCACACTTTTAGCATTATCAAAGTTGAGTTTATGCAAAATTTCTACTGTAGTGTATACATTTTTATAATCTTTTTTTTGAAGATAGTATTCCAGAAGAAGAGGATAGGCGTATGTTGCTGAATCAATTGAGCTTTGGGAATAATCTTTGCATAAATTGATATATTTAAATGCACTGTCAAGTTTTCCTTGTTTCAGATAGCTGTTGGCCAAATATGACAGAAATTTTGCAGTTGTAGAGGAGTATCTTATATCTCGAGACAATTTTTTTGAGTAATACTCTTTGCTGTAATGGATAGCTTTTTCTAATTTGTTTTCAGAAAAGAGAATGTTTATTAAGTTTGAGTAAGCCTCTCTGAGTATATCGGGATGTATTGTGTCGTAAGTAGAAATTAAATTAATAAACTCAGACTCAGCTTTCTCGTTAAATGTATTCTCTTCGGTGATAAAATTTCTGGAAGAGGAAAAAGTATTCATCACAACATAATGTTGGGGAGAAAACAACAAAGGATGTGTTAACTCAAAATCAACCAGGTGGTAGTATCCAAGACTATAGAATAGCATTATACTTTTGTTAGAATACTTTTTAATATTAGCCTGCACACTGTCAGTCGTTATGCGTAGACTTTTCAAAACAGGCTGGATTAGAGCAAGATATTTGTTAAGTACAGCCTCTGTTAAAAGATCATTTAGTTTGTTATTGTAATAAATTGATTCTGCCTCTTTAAGCCTCGCACATATCGTTTTAGCAGGTAATAATTTATTATTATATCTTACTCTTGAACTATAGAGTAAAGCCCTGGATAAATTTCTGTAATCCGCATTCTTTCTATACCAGTTGACCACTTTTGACATAACGGTACTGTCATTCATACTGGTTTCGCTCCAGTAAGAGGCGATACAGGTCAGCAATGATTTATACATCAGATTCTCTTTATTGAGATCTTTATTGTTAACTGATCCCAGAGAATCCAATATCATTGCCGGGGATTTCACAGTAAGAGAATCCCAATGTTGAAATTTTTTATAAAATGAATTCTGTTTCTCCCTTTCAGCACTGCAGGAAAGGAGTGAGAATGTCAGAAAAACAAATAACACAAAACGGGAAGAGGTAAAAAAGAATATAATTTTTCTGATCATTTGCTTGTTGTTAAATAAATACTTCCGGTTGGATAATCTTTCATTAACCTTTTTCATAAGCAAATTGTTTTATTCAGAATGGTTAAAAATAATTAATATTTTCAATACCAACAAGGGATTCAGCGATCAGGCAAGCTTGCCAAGCTAAGAGTATGTAATAACTTTATTAGTAACAAAATTGTTAGGAGTATTAAACATGCTTAAACCAAAGTTAATCAGTTTTTAGTTTCACCCTGACAAAGACATAATTATCTGTTTCTTTCAACCCGTCAGCAATCTTTTTGAACTTTTCTGACACTTTATGACTCTCTGCGTGTGCAATGAACTCCTCTGCAAGAATATAGGAGACCATATAATTATCTGCACTCACATATTTTGGCCAGATTGCCGGTCCTCCCTCAATATCATCTACAAAGCCCATTTGATCTATTTCCGGCTGGTCAAGGAATGTAAATTCTTCTGTTTCTTTGTTGAATAATGCACAGGCATTTGGATCAATCAATTGTCGTACAGATCCTTTCCAATTCCTATGCATTTTATAGGGCTTATCAGAGAGAGAACCAAGATGAAAACGCATAAACAGGTAATTATCACTTTCAAAAACGTTACTATGTCTCCACAGATATGGTGCTGTGGATGGCAGCCTACTTCCTGCATTATCACGAACATTGTATTTACCATAATCAATAATAAATACAGTATCAACAGATAGATCCTTATTTATACTTAATACATATTTATTTATCCCGTTAATCAGTCGTATTCTATCCTTATATAAGTAAATATAAGACATCAAATGTGATATACTTATTTCAACATCTTTTACAAGATCCACATCCTCAGGGGGATACTTAAGTTTTTTAATAAAATTTAAAGATCTGTCGGTAATGATGACCGGATATATATAACCACCTAAGAAGAAATAATAATCACCAAGCTTGCGAAAATTACCACTTATAGGAATATTATCAACCATACCTGGTGCCGGGAGAATAGCATTTCTAATAAATTCACCATTCCGGGAATACTCAACTACTTTATTGATTGATTTAATGATAATATTCCCGGATTCATTGTCTATCTGTAGTTGTCCCAATTGTTCATATTCCTGAGGTCCTCTTCCCAATCTGTTAAATGTACTGACATATTTTCCCTTAGAGTCAAATATTTTTATTATACCCTTTTTTTGGGAGAAATAAAGGATGTCCTTTTCATACAATATTCGTTCATGAGGAGGATTGGAGAGTAAGGATTCTGGTGTTGTTTCCAGAGGGATGTACTCAATTGTATCTGCTATCTCAGAAAGGTTAACCTGCCGACTTTTGCCCACTCCGCCGGCTACATCTATCACTTTGAGCCCTTCCTCTGTATTCTGATTGTCAGAAGAACAGCCCGGTTGAAATAATAGGAAGGGGATAATAAAAAAAATCAGATGTCTCATAACAAAATATGATTAGTTAATAATTCCTGATTCTATGGTAAATGTATTAAAATTTCTTTAAATCATCTGAATATGCTCCATCTACACCTTTTACCCGCTCTTTGAAATTCCCGAAGGTAAAGCGCAACCAGAATCTAATTGTCCTGCCCAACTCCTGATGCTCTTCTTTTATATAGTAGTTATCCGTATGCATCTCATTAATAATTGTCTTTCTGTTTTTGAAAGGATTACTGACAGATATACCTCCGTACAATCTCTCTTTAATTATGCTCTGATTCAACGAAAAGTAGAATGATGACATTAAGTTGGAACTGACGGATTGTGCAAACAGAGGATTGTTTCTCAGGTCTATTAAGGCAGTCATTTTACCACCCTTCCAGATTGTGCCGGAAGCAAACAAATTAGCGGAAATACTTGTATTGTCGTTTTTGATATTTACCCCAGAATAAAAAATCCGGTTAATTCCTATCTGGGAGGATATTGATATTTTTTTATACAAGCTATAGCTTAATTGAACATTTGCAAAGAATATTTTTTTCTTTCCCAGATTTTCATATGATGTAACTGTTATATTTTCTTCATTTACAATTGTCATCCTCTCTATCGAGTTGTCAACAAATTCTCCGCGCAGGGTTGTCATAATAGCAAAATTATTGCGACTTCTGTATGAATAATAGAGGTCAAAAGAGTTTGCATATTCTGACTTTAACCCGGGGTTTCCCTGAACAATATTATAAGGATCTGTTTTATCAAGATATGGATTGAGTAATGAGATCCCAGGTCTTTGCTCAACACCCAGATAGGTGAAACCTATGGATTTGTTGTTTTTAAAACTATAGGAAACAGTAAAACGAGGAATAAGAATGGTTTCGTTATATGAGAGCTTTGATCTTATCCCTGAGTTAATATATTCTCCCGAATTTGATAAACTGTTCAATTTTAAAGATGCAGAGGCACTGATCTTCTTTTTTTGATAAGAATATCCCGATGAGATTTCCATTATTTTCTGAACATAGTCAAGGCCATTGTTATCCCTTAATATACCATCGTTCACAGGGGAAATAACAGAATAGTCTGAAATATTGCTGTAATCTCTTAATACATAATTTGCAGAAAATGAGAGCTGGTTAGTTTCGTTAAGTCTTCTGGAAAGATAAGCTTTAATGTTTTGCTGCAGGGTGTTTGTATTTTGTTTTGTTGTTCGGACTATTGTTGAGTCAAAAGGTAATAGCCAATGATCGTTATTTAATTTCTCTTTGTCTAAAACAGAATTATTAAAATTATACATTACCTGAAGATGTCCGCCGTTATTTTTCAGGGGTTTGTAAAATTTAAGCCCAAGATTTACACGGGGGAGAGTGGACTGTTTATTGGTCGTGGTTACAGTAAGTTCTTCATTCACAAAATTCTGATAATTATTGAGTGAGGTGTGATTTATACTTTCCGATAATGTTTTCCCAAAATCGGTTCCCACCCCCAACGACACATATGACTTATCCCTGAATGTGTAGCTGGCCCCAAGAGACACACCCTGATTTGTTGAGGATGATTCGGTGGAATTGTTTTTAAAAGTAAATCTGAGGTTTTCACTTAAATAATTCTCCTGATAAAACTTGTTTGCAAGAGCGGGAGGATCGCTTGTCTTTAGTGAATAATCGAGAGAAACAACTACATTGCCCAACTTGGTTACCACTTCCGGGTCAACATCAAAGCTGTTTCTTGTAGTTGCACCGGAAGAAATCTCAAATGTGTACCCATCCGGAAGCGGCTTACTTAGAATAATGTTAATTGCCGCATCATACTCAGAGAATCTTGCAGGAGGCGGTGAAATGATCTCTATGTTCTTCATATATTCAGCCTTGATAAAAGACATAGGATATTGCCGTGAGGAGGTTATCAACCTGTACTCTTCACCGTTTATCAGAATAATATATTTTATGTCCGGAGTCTTATGCTCAATCCTTCCTTTTTCATTTATTCTTGTGAACGGTAATTTCTCCATCATCCTGAGCATACTAATTTTAAACCTGTCCGGGTCACGGGAGACATCGTAAGAGATTTTAAATGGTTCATAAGTTAGCAAAGGCGTTTCTGCAGAAACGGTTACTTCATCAAGCACAAGACCCTCTTTGAGTCTTATATCTCCCAAGTCCAGGTTGCTGTTCCCTTTCTCCAGTTTAATGTTTTGAATATGTTTGTTATACCCCATCATGCTGATATACAAGGTGTACTCCCCCTCTTTTATAACTTTTACACTAAAACGGCCATTTGTATCAGTTACGCCATACCCGATCAACCTGTCCTTTTTTGCCTCAACAAGAGCGACCTCTGCATTTGCCAGAGGAGTAAAGGTTTTTGAATCTGTTACAATTCCCCGAACATTAAACACGGAGCTATCCGGCGTTTCCAAATAGTTGAGGGAATAAGCAAGAGAACTGCTTAAAAGGAAGGATATAACAGCAAATAATTTCATTTCAATTTCACCCTGACAAAGACATAATTATCTGTTTCTTTCAATCCGTCAGCAATCTTTTTGAACTTCTCTGACACTTTATGACTCTCTGCGTGTGCAATGAACTCATCTGCCGGGATGTATGAGATCATATAATTGTCTGCACTTACATATTTTGGCCAGATTCCCGGTCCTCCCTCTATATCATCAATAAACCCTCTTTGATATTTTTCCGGTTGGTCAAGGAATGTAAACTCTTCTGTTTCTTTGTTGAATAATGCACAGGCATAAGGATCTGTCCATTCCCCTCCGGATAGATTAAGCATTTTAAAGGGTTTGTCAGAGAGTGAACCTAAATAAAAACGCATAAACAGGTAATTATCACTTTCATAAAAAACATTATACATCCTCAGCAGGTACCATGGATTATGCGAGGACCGACTACCCGATTTATCATTTTCCGGAAAGTATTTACCATAATCAATAATAAATACGGTGTCAACAGAGAGATCCTTATCAATGCTTAATACATATTTGTTTACCCCGTTAATCAGTAGTATTCTATTATTATGCAAATTAATATGTGGTTCCAAGAAACTATAAGGAGAATGTCTGTTTGGGGTTTTAATAAAATCCACCTCCTCCGGAGGATACTTTAATCTCTTTACGACCTTAAAAAAGCTGTCAGTAATGATAACCGAATATGTAGATAAAGCATGACAAGGGAAAAAATAGTAATCACCAAGCTTCAGGCAACGATTATTTTGTACAGAAATATTATCAATCTTACCTGGTGCCGGGAGAAAGAAATTTCTAATACATTCTCCGTTTGGGAAATACTCAAGTACTTTATTGGTAGTTTTAATGACAATGTTTCCTGATGCATTATCTATACGTGGGTCCCATAATTCGTCATATTCCTGAGGTCCTCTTCCCAACCTGTTAAATGTGTTGAGATATTCCCCTTTAGAGTTAAATATTTTAATT
>JALNXR010000289.1 GCA_023230265.1 Bacteroidales bacterium
ACTCTGTCCAGGAGGAGGCAGATAACCTGTACAAAGAGATTGTGGAAAAGGTAGAGAGCCTGGAGGTGAGGAAGATGCTTGGCTCGGAGGGTGACAACCTCGGGGCTATACTTAAGATCAACTCCGGGGCAGGTGGGACTGAAAGCAATGACTGGTCTTCTATGCTTATGAGAATGTATGTGAGGTGGGGTGAGAGAAACGGATACACTGTGCATATATATGATTTGATTGAGGGTGAGGAGGCAGGTATAAAATCGGTGACTATTGAGTTTGAAGGGGATTATGCATACGGATATCTCAAGGCAGAGAGCGGAGTTCACCGCCTGGTCAGGATATCTCCCTACAATGCACAGGGAAAGCGGCAAACCACCTTTTCCTCTGTTTTTGTATATCCGGCGGTGGATGACACCATTGAGATTGAGATTAATCCTGCCGACCTTGAGTGGGATACATACCGTTCAGGTGGTGCAGGTGGTCAGAATGTAAACAAAGTGGAGACCGGGGTAAGGGTACGTCACGTCCCCACAGGGATCATGGTGGAGAACACCGAGACCCGTTCTCAGCTGGATAATCGTCAGAATGCACTAAGAATTCTCAAGTCTCATCTTTATGAGCTTGAACTCAGAAAGAGAAGGGAGAAGGAGGCTGAGCTTGAGGGCAAAAAGATGAAAATAGAGTGGGGTTCCCAAATCAGAAGTTATGTTCTCCACCCCTATAAAATGGTAAAAGACCTTAGAACCGGATTCGAGACCTCTGATACTCAATCAGTCCTGGACGGAGATATTAACGAATTCATGAAAAAGTTCCTGATGGAGAACTCTCCTCACTGATTTTTGTTATCTCTATAAACATTAGATTGAAATGGAATTGATTTATAACGATATATTTCCTAAAGGAGAGGATAAAACAAAATATCATCTGCTTACAAAAGATTTTGTATCAGTATCGGAATTTGAGGGGAAAAAGATTCTTAAAGTTGATCCGGAAGGACTTAGGTTGCTTGCTGCCAGAGCTATGCACGATATTGCTTTTATGCTCAGACCGGAACACAATTCGCAGATAGCTTCTATACTCAGCGATCCGGAAGCAAGTGTAAACGACAAGGCAGTTGCCCTTACCATGCTGCTTAATGCCGATATCTCTGCAAAAGGGGTGCTGCCTTTCTGCCAGGACACCGGAACCGCAATAATATTTGCCCACAAAGGTCAGCAGGTGTGGACAGGAGGGGATGACCACAAAGCTCTGTCACAGGGAGTCTATGACACATATACAAAAGATAATCTGAGATATTCCCAGAACATTGCACTGGATATGTACACAGAGAAGAACTCATGCAACAACCTTCCTGCGCAGATAGATATCTACTCAGAATCCGGGGATGAGTACAATTTTCTTTTTATTGCCAAGGGAGGGGGATCTGCAAACAAAAGTTTTCTTTTTCAGGAGACCAAAGCCCTGCTGAACCCGGATACCCTCGAGAAGTTTCTTGTTGAGAAGATGAAAACACTCGGTACAGCTGCCTGTCCGCCATACCATATAGCATTTGTGATTGGAGGGACATCTGCCGAGATGTGCATGAAGACAGTTAAGCTTGCCTCGGCAAAGTATCTGGACAATCTGCCTCTCAAAGGAGGTGAGCAGGGATACGCCTTTAGGGATACAGTCCTTGAGGCAAAGCTCTTTAAAGCTGCCTGCTCGCTGGGAGTCGGAGCCCAGTTCGGAGGCAAATATTTTGCCCACGATATAAGGGTTATCAGACTGCCCAGACACGGAGCCTCATGTCCCGTGGGAATGGGAGTCTCCTGCAGTGCAGACAGGAATATAAAGGCAAAAATAAATAATGACGGAATCTGGCTTGAAACACTTGATTCTAATCCAATAAGACTCGTTCCCGGGAATCTGCGCAACGCATCTGAACTAAACCGGGGCGGAGTCAGGATTGACCTTAACCGCCCTATGGAGGAAATTCTTTCTGAACTGTCAAAATATCCTGTCTCTACTTTCCTGCTTTTAAGCGGAACGATAATTGTCGCCCGCGATGCTGCCCACGCAAAAATAAGAGAGAGGTTAAGGGCGGGGGATAAGATGCCTGAATATCTCAAAAACCATCCGGTTTACTATGCAGGACCTGCAAAAACTCCCGCAGGGCTTCCAAGTGGCTCTTTCGGACCCACAACTGCCGGCAGGATGGATACCTATGTGGATGAATTCCAGAGTCAGGGCGGGAGCCTGGTTATGATAGCCAAAGGCAACAGGAGTAATCAGGTAACCGAAGCATGCAAAAAACACGGTGGTTTTTATCTTGGCAGCATAGGTGGTCCCGCAGCAATACTTGCAAGAAATAGTATTAAAAAGGTTGAATTGCTTGAGTATCCGGAGCTTGGTATGGAGGCAATCTGGAAAATTGAGGTTTCTGACATGCCTGCATTTATTCTGGTGGACAACAAGGGCAATGATTTCTTTGCCAAATTATTAAAATAATTTTATCAAAGGATAAATCCCCCTTATCACTGTGAAATATATATTCTTCTCAATAATAATACTGGTAACCGCCCTTCCTGCCATCTACTCGGCATCCAGGTTCTGCAGCAACCTCTCTTTTATCACATGGATCAAATGGGTGGTTATACCTGTATATATTATCCTCTTTCTCTCTCTTCTGGCATCCCTGATTGCAGGTCAGGCAGCCGGAGCCAGGCTTGAAAGCATACTGCTCTCAGCCGGGTTCTCATTTTTGGTAGCAACCATCTACTTCTCCTTCTTTTTTATTGCATATGATCTGATTGTATTGATAATCAAAGTTTCAGGTCTTTACAAACTGATCCCGGATTCAGGACTGAGAGTTGCCGGAGAACTATTTACCGTTGCCGTGCTGATCACAACTGCCGCACTTATGGTTTGGGGGCACCACAGATTTAACAATCCTGTTGTGACTGCGATGGAGATTGACCTTGGCAGGGGAAGACCTTCTGAGGAGTTGAATGTTGTTATAGCCAGTGATCTCCACTTAGGCAACAATATTGGAAGAGCAGATCTTGAAAGGTTTGTACAACTGATTAACAGATCTGAGGCTGATATTGTACTGCTTGCAGGGGATATTACAGATAACCGGCTCAAACCATTGATTTCCCAGAATATGAACAAGCTTT
>JALNXR010000197.1 GCA_023230265.1 Bacteroidales bacterium
CTATATGGAAAAACAAGGTCAAGGTAATATTTTCAGAACTGAAGGAGTCTGATGCTGCTATACTTGGAGCAAGTGCTCTGGCCTGGGAACTTTAAACCTTAAAATACCGATTCGCCAAGATATGTGGTGAACCTCTCCAGGGTTTCTATGCCCCTGACTGAGTTTCCGTTTGCATTAAGTTCCGGGCTATAGACAGCTATCGCCAGCCTGCCGGGAATAACTGCTACAACTCCCCCTCCCACTCCGCTCTTTCCGGGAAGTCCCACCCTGTATGCAAAATCACCGGATTCATTGTAGAGACCACATGTTAGCATCAGGGCATTTATTCTTTTTGCGCTTCTGGGTTCGCAGATTTTTTTCCCGCACTCTGGCAGCACTCCTCCGTTTGCAAGAAAGAGAAACGAAGAGGCCAGTTCTTTGGCATTCATTGAGATACTGCACTGATAAGAGTAGGTCTCAATAATTTTATGAGGATCGTTCTTTATATTACCATAGCTTTTGATAAAGTTAACCAGTGCAAGATTTCTGTAGGAGTGTTCAATCTCAGAAAGAGCAACTGCATTATCAAATTCAATATTACTTTTATGGCAATTCAGATCATTTACCTCTTTGAGAATGCTCTCAAGAGGATTTTCGTAGAGATCAATCAGTTTATCGGTTACGACAAGTGCCCCTGCATTTATGAAGGGATTTCTGGGAATTCCCTTCTCCAACTCCAGCTGGATAAGAGAGTTGAAGGCATTTCCGGAAGGTTCCCTCCCTACATGATCCCATATCTTTTCACCAAGAAGCCTTACAACCATCGTAAAGGTAAAGACCTTTGATATACTCTGGATCGTAAACTTGTCAGAAGTATCACCGATTGATATCAGATCCCCTTCAAGTGTGGCCACTGTAATTCCGTAGCTATCAGGATTAGCTGCTGAGAGAGCCGGGATATAGCCGGCTACTTCCCCCACCCCTTTATAATCCTTAAGTTCGGAATAAATCCTCTCTATAATATCTCTGTATCCCATAAATTCTTTTGACAAAGATAACCATTATCGGGACAAATCAGATTGATAACAAATGCAGGTTAATGACAATAAAAATCAATAAAATTCTAACTAAAGATTTTTTTAATTATTTTCGTGATATGGAAAATTACAGAGCAATAAATCCGCAGGAGATCAGTCAGCTTAAAAAGCAAAGATGCCATGCAGAAGACTGGTCAAGGGTTTTGGTCCATCAGGATTTTGACCCTTCAAGAGTTTGGGACACAGCATTTTCAGGAGATATAAAAATGGGTTTATTCTCCACCCGTTTTGAACTTCCGGGCGGTGTAAGGATACAGTCCGGAATCTGTCATGCGAAACTTCATAATGTCACCGTAGGGAATAACACCTGCATAGAAAACATACATAACTACATTGCAAACTTTGATATCGGGGAGGATTGCATTATCGAGAATGTTGACAAAATCCTCACAGATGGAGAGTCTGCCTTTGGGAATGGCACTGAGGTTGCAGTTCTGAACGAGACGGGAGGCAGGGAGGTTCCTCTCAATGACATACTGACTGCTCACTTTGCCTATATTATTGCCCTGTACAGGCACCGCCCGGTTCTTGTAAACCGGATGAGAGAGCTGGTTGAATTGTATGCGCAAAAACAAAAATCATCCAGAGGGACAATAGGCAACAAAGTTAAAATCAGCAATGCAGGAACAATAAAAAATGTGCGAATCGGAGATTCTGCAACTCTGGATGGTGTGGCTATGCTGATCAACGGTTCTGTAAACAGCAATGAATATGATCCTGTCTACCTGGGTTACGGTGTCAGCTGTAAAGATTTTATAATCTCTTCAGGTGCTTATCTTGACAGTGGTGCAACAATTAGCAGGTGTTTTGTCGGTCAGTGCACTACCCTGGCCAGGAATTACTCCGCCTCTGACTCTCTCTTTTTCTGCAATTGCCACGGAGAGAACGGAGAGGCCTGTGCAGTGTTTGCAGGACCCTATACTGTAAGCCACCATAAATCAAGTCTTTTGATTTCGGGAATGTTCTCATTTATGAATGCCGGATCGGGCTCCAACCAATCAAACCATATGTACAAACTTGGTCCTATTCATCAGGGGATACTTGAAAGAGGATCCAAGACCACATCGGACTCATACATACTATGGCCTGCAAGAATAGGAGCTTTTTCGCTGGTGCTCGGAAGGCATGTAAGCAATACTGATACCAGCTGCCTTCCTTTTTCATATCTGATTGAAAGCAACAACACTACCCACCTTATTCCCGGAGTTAATCTCAGAAGTGTGGGGACCATTCGGGATGCACAGAAATGGCCAAAAAGAGACAAACGCAAAGATCCCAACAAGCTGGATCAGATCAACTACAATCTTCTGAGTCCCTACACAATACAGAAAATGCTCCACGGCAGGTCTTTGCTGACAGAGTTAAGAAGAGTCTCAGGAGAGACAACCGATCTTTATTCCTACAAGAGTACCAAAATTAAAAATTCCTCCCTCAACAATGGTATAAAGCTTTATGAAACAGCTATTCACAAATTTTTAGGGAACTCTATAATAAAGAGGCTGGAGGGGATTAATTTCACTTCTGTGGAACAGGTGCGGGAGCGTCTCAGACCTGATACTCAAACCGGACTGGGAGAGTGGCTGGATATTTCCGGGCTTATAGCTCCGCGGACAGAGATCGAAAAGCTGATGAACCACATAGAAGATGGAAAGATAAATAAAATCAAAGAGATAAACGCATATATAGAAGAGCTCCATAAAAATTACTACTATTACGAATGGAGCTGGGCTCACTCCAAGATCCAGGAATTTTACGGTATATCCCCGGAGAATATAACCGTTCCCGAATTAATTGATATTATTGAAAAATGGAGAGAGGCTGTTGTGGGTCTGGACAAGATGATCTACGAAGATGCTCATAAAGAATTCTCTCTAAGCTCAATGACCGGATTCGGAGCAGACGGTGACAGTCATGACTGCATTCTGGATTTCGAACAGGTAAGAGGAGGCTTCGATAATAATCCCTTTGTATCGGCAGTGCTTAAACACATTGAGGTTAAAACTGCACTGGGGCAGGAGCTGATCGACAGGCTGAAAAGGATTTGATGATTAATCATTCTGTAAATTTGCAGCGTCACATCCCTGGATCTGACTCATATCATAAGTAGCCTAATCTGATTTTTTGTAGGAAATCATTGAATAAACACAGATATGTTCAAAAAATTTCTAAAAAAGACAAGTACAATATTTGCATTAATGATCGGGTTGATTATGCTTTTAAGTATGCATGACGGGAATGATCTGCATATTCCTCTCAATCCGGATGACAACAAACCAGATCTTAAGCGAAATTTATCAAACCCTTCACTTTTTAATGCCTTTCCCGCAAAAATGCCCACATCGGGAGTGTACTGGACAGTCTTTTCCGGTATTCCTGACAGCGCTTACACTCTTGGCGGTTTGACATTTGGGGTAGGCTGTTACGTAAAACATGCAAGCATCTGCGAACCCGGTACCGGTCAGATTTTAGCCGATATGAGAGATTTTCCTGACAGTGTTGATTGCATGACCTATAAAGACCCTTCTGACGGAGTGCAATACTGGCTTGGACGAACACAGGATTCAAAAGGAAAGACAACTTCCATTAAGGTTGCTTGCACCGGAGCCAATATTCCATACCTTAACTTAACCATGTTTGGCCACAAACCGGATTTACCTTATCCTGAACTAGAGTTATATAATGTCAGACCCGATGGAAATGTTGTTCACACTCCGGAAGGGGCTGTACTTTCTGATCCCTATTCAGATCCCGCTCTGAAATTTGGAGGGTTCAAGAGGTTTTGTTTATTGACCAAAAAATATAAACAAGGGGTAGAGCTCGAAAAAAAAGTTAAGGAAGCCGGATATGATTGTTGGCCCGTGGGTTTTAAGGATGGGGTTTATATGTTTGATGTTCAAAGTACAGATATCGGCAGAGCGAAAATTGAAGAGGATGTCTTGGAAAAAAACAACTGGTTCCTCGTTGAAGGAGGAGGTCACGGAAATCGTGGGACTTACGAGTTGTGCGATACAGTAATATTTAATATCACCTCCCATTCCAATGGAGAAACCGTGAAAAATCAGAAAATTAAGTTAGAAGGCACTATTACCAACAGGGCAAGTGAATTTGATCCTATTACAAGTCTGCAGGTAATGAATACAAGCGGCACAGAGTCAAAGAGAGTGGATGCCATCATTACTAGTGACTCAACTTTCACTGCAGACGTAGAGTTATTGACCGGACTGAATATTCTGGTATTGTTACCGAAACATAAAAATTCGGAAAGGAAAGAGGTTTATCACACAAAGTTTATAACCAAAATCAAAGATGAACCTGCTGATGCAGTACAATTGACTTACGATGCAGGCTGGGGGAGCAGAATAGTGATAACAAGAAGAATCAAAACAATGACATTTGAACCGG
>JALNXR010000198.1 GCA_023230265.1 Bacteroidales bacterium
GATGTCAGAGTTGCCGTTCTGATTACGCCACGTATGCAACTCAGCCATGCGCCCCGCTGCATCAAAAGCGGTCTCGGTTGGATAGGTCGCGCCTTCACTACGATAAAGTTGACCGTTGCCGGAGTAGTAGTTCACAGTCTGATTGCCCTTGGCATCGGTCACTGTGATCTTGTAAGCACCGGGTTTTCCCGCCATAGCCTGCCGCACGGAATAGCTGGTTGTGTTAGTACCGCTAGTTGTAACTTGACCACTCTTAATGTATTGTTCTTTATTCATCTTAAAACCCGCCAGTTATTATCGCAACTTTCACTCTCAGGAAACTCTTTTCAGCCCAACGAATAGTGCCTTGTTTGTCATTTTCGCATGCAGTCAATTTTTTGCCCTACGTAAAACTGTCAGTCATTGGTTGGGATGACTTCACCATCAGGCGTGAGGTATTTGACTTGCAAACCGTTAACTGAATTCGCCGTGAGGTCAAAGGGTTGACTGCGATAAATGTATCTATACGTTGCTGTGTTTTTTCGCCTCGATGTTGGAGGCTCTACTGGAACAGCAGTAGCCGTGCCGTCTGAACGAATTAAAACAGCAGCTTGGTTCAATATCCACAAATCATCTTTCTTTTCTTTAAACCGAATGTGCTTTTGCATATCCTCGTCCGTGAGTTTCGTCCGTAGCGATGAAGTGTCAACATTTCGCGTCGCCAAAACGATTAAATTTGAAGGAGGATCGTCTGGAATGTTCTTTACAACGGTCCAAACCTCAGTATCAAAGTAATCTATTGGGATATCTTTATCAATTTTCATGCCAGATTCTAATAGCAATTCATCAACATCGAAAGTGGCATACCATTGGTTAGGTTGTTCAGCCTGATGGTCTTTGTCATCAGGGCCACCATCCCTTGGAAAAGCATTGCTCTCTCTTAAACCACAAGCAATCGCCATTCCTGCTGTTTTTAAATAATTGTAATTAATGCCGGTAGTAGCTGAGTCTATGTTTATTAATATTCCTAAAAGAAAGGTAATCCCGATAAGGACCAATACGATAACGGGCACTGTACCAACAAAAATAAGGTATCTTTTCTTAAGTTTCATTTTGCAACCCTAATAGTATTTCCCACCACTTGAATATGGATCGAGATGAATTTCCGCCCCATTCATTACCTGTACAGATGCCCACATATGTCTAGTCCACCCGAAAATAACAGGCCTTGCTTTTTCGGCTTTGAAACCCCAACACTTTGATTTAGTTGTTAGCGGGGTGAGAACTTCACTCGCCATATCTACCCACCCACCGCATGTCAAATCTTGTTCTTCGATTTCCGAATAGAACTTTCCTGCTGTCCAACCACCTCCTGTTATACCACCTCCTGAATAAAAAATACATACGTTTCCAAGATATCCACCGGGGTATCTTCGTAACCGAGAAGCGTTATGTAAGGCGTTAATGTAAGCCTCTGCCATCCTTTCAGCTTCCTCCTTGCAGGTTTTGGGTCTGCAGCATTCATCTATCCTCCAGCCATTTTTTCTCCAGCTCGTTGGTGATTTGGGGCACAAAGCTTTCAACTGTCTTTTCAGTTGTTCTTTTAATTGGCCAAAATGTTTCATTCGTCCATATTCATCCCATGATATAGATGCCAATCCCAAATAATCCCACTTGTTAATCGCATTATTATTGCCAAGTAGATACAGGTTTTTTCCACCGTCTTCGGTGATAGGATCTCTGGAGAGCCAGACACCAAGGAGCGGGTCGTAGTATCGTCGTTGGTATACAACAAGCCCAGTCTCTCTATCAAACGGTTTGGTGCTGAACCAATGTGTGAACTGATCTTTCATTGAACCAGAAAGTTTTGTCTCACCAAAAGCATTGTGTTCTCCATGTGCGGCTATTGCTCCGGTACTATCAACATACTCAGTAACGTTGCCGTTTGCATCTCCAACAGCGAAATATGCATTGGTTTCGGAACTTGAAACTTTTGTGTCGCTTAGTAAGCCCCCAACACCACCGGCTCCTTGTAAAGTGCCACTGAGGTCGAGCCCCCAAGTATAGTAATTGATATTGGTTACAGGGGTTATGTGATCAATGATTATCTCCGCGGCGATATTCCATCCATCCCAGATGTATTTAGTGGTCAGAGAGCTGTAGGGGTTGGGGGTTAGGGTTGTCTTGGAAATGCGCCTTGATTGATAATCATAGGCGTATTCGCAGAGGACGCCACTGATCAGATTAGATGAGCTGACGAGGCGGTTTTCTCCATCGTATGCGTGGTGCCACTGTGCACCGTCACAGGTTAAATTCCCATCATCATCGTGAGTAAGGTTTCTCGCGGAGCCACCAGAGTTCATAGAGGTGTATTGATTGAGCTGATTTGCGACATATAAATTTGTGACTGCTGACTGATCACTGTAAACTGTAGACTGCTCACGGTTTCCTATGTCATCATAGACAATGTTCTGTACATTCAAATTCATCACAGCGTTGGTTACCTCATCATGGATATTTTTTCTGTTATTCATCTGATAAGCGTTCCATCATTGACATTCACAAAACATTTCCTTATTTGTTGGTTTCATCCGTTGATTAATTTTTAGATCCTTCGACGTTATTACTACCTACTAAAGGTTTTGATGTAGTTTCTTTCTTGAGGCTATCCATTTCAGTAACAACTTGTTTCGCACGAATTAATGTTATTCTGTTATAATGTCGCTGATAAAGTAACGTAGCAATTTGAGTTACTACAAAATACAATATCAATAAAGTCAAAATCAGAAGACATGTTTTAATCATTAGCTTCATTTTTGCTACTCACTTTCAATGTTTTCCGTATTCGGGTCACTCCACCAGAATGCTGGCCCCAAAAACCCTAAATATTCTGCCCCAGAATCAACGGCAATGTGATCTTTCCAAGCTCCTAAGCTACTATATTCTTCAATCCCTTTGTTATCTGAATAACAAGCATAAAACCTGCCTATTGCAAGTTTGTAGGGTGGAGAAACTTCACTCGGAAAAATAGCACCATTAAAGCTACTGTTTATTCTGAGTCCCAGAGGACGGGCACCATGCCCAGCATAAACATATCCATATATTCCAGATGTTTTCCACAGCGATTTAAAACTTGCAACACTTGTGCTATGCTTTGTGAAAATCACTTTGTAGCCGTTATATTTATAATTAGCCGCAAGACTCTCAGCTTTTCTCCTATAATGCGAAACAATGGATATATAAGTATCATACCACGAGGGTTTTGACGTAAAAACAGCTATTACATTAGGCACCGAAACCTTACATGGAACACCATTGTTTGACTTGTTAAAACCTACGGATTCCATCCATTTACTAACTTCACCGTAATCCAATCGAAGATCTTTCGCTAATGATTCAAGGGTATCTCCAGACTCCCATTCGTAAATACGACGTGATTTCCCTTTTGAATAAGCCGTTGCAGACCACATCCCTAAAACATCAAGTTTGTTAATGACATTATTATTACCAATCACATACAGATTATTCCCTCCTCGCTCCTCAACCGGATCTCGCGAGAGCCACGTCGCAAATGGAGGCTTGTAATAACGCTGTTCATATACAACCAAATCCGTTTTTTTATCAAACGGCTTGGTACTAAAACGGTGGGTGAAATCATCAGTCATTGTATTGGATTGAACGGTTATTTCACCGAAAGCGGAGTATTCATAATGGGCTTTGGCTGCGCCAGTGTTATCAATATATTCCGTCACATTTCCATTCGCATCTCCAACCGCAAAATAGATGTTAGTGCTGTTAATTGAAATTTTCGTGTCTGAAAGCAGTCCACCGACACCACCTGCACCTTGGAGGGCACCGCTGAGATCTAAACCCCAAGTGTAGTAGTTAATATTTGTTGCAGGGTTCACGTGATCGATGATTATCTC
Source organism: Bacteroidales bacterium (assembly GCA_023230265.1). Classification (GTDB taxonomy): domain Bacteria; phylum Bacteroidota; class Bacteroidia; order Bacteroidales; family UBA932; genus Bact-08. The sequence goes on from JALNXR010000198.1 coordinate 3,906, forward strand.
AGCGACGATATTAAACCCATCCCACACGTATTTACGGGTCTCTATTGCATCCCACGAGCCGGGATCAGCTTGCGGATTCATTGGATATCCAAGGTCTCTGCCTGATAGTTGTTTTTTAATTTTCTCAACTCGTAAATTATGGTGGTTGTAGCCGTACTCAAACATACACGTACCGTTGGTAACGATTCCTGGCACTGACTTGATAGGCCGATTTTCACCATTCCAGATATGATGCCAACGTCCGTCCCAAGTCAGATTCCCGTCAAAGTCATGAGTTGGGGTGATGGACATGCCACCGTTAATTACCGTGTATTGGTTTAGCTGGTTTGCCGTGTAGACGCTGGAAGCGGAACCGACAGTGGAAGTCTGTCTATTACCGATGTCATCATAGACAATGCTTTGTTCATTGGAGTACATCACAGCATTGGTTAGCTCTCTGCGATCATTATAGCCAAAGGTGTTTATCACAGTCGAGCCGTTATAATAATCGGTACGACTGGTCCGTTGCCCGATGGAGTCGTTGCTGTAATCAAAGGAGCTTACCACGGAAG
>JALNXR010000022.1 GCA_023230265.1 Bacteroidales bacterium
CAAATATCACCGTGGCGTAAATGTAAGAGATTACCTTCCACCTTCCCAACCATTTAGTATTGTTTGCTCCTATAGTCTGGAAGGCGCTCCAGAACCCGTGTGTGAGGTGGAACCACAGGGCTGAGAACCAAACGATGTAAAGAATCAGAGTTGAGATATTTCCGAATACAGAAGGCATCAGGTCGTTTACATTCTCCGGATGAACTCCCATAAACTCTTTCAACTGCATCTTTGCCCAAAAGTGGGTAAGGTGAAAAACCAGAAAACCGAGTACGATCACACCCAATACAAACATATTTTTGGATGCCCAGGAGTCTTTAGGACCTCTGTTTCTTACAGCATAGCGCTCTTTTCCCCTGGCTCTGAGGTTGCATAGGGTAAGATATAAGGCATAAATGATGTGGATTATGAATCCGGCAGCCAGAACGGGAACCATTACAACCACCACAGGGGATCCCATAATCTCAATTATTTTGTCAAAAGCTTCGGGTCCAAAAAGTGATGCGGAATTTGCAAGCAGATGAACTATCAGGAAGAGTATCAGAAAAAGACCTGATATGCTCATAATCAATTTTTTCCCAATCGATGATGTGAAAATATTTGTCATAAGATTCTCATTTTTTTGTTATTCCGGTTCCTTGGCAAAGATACTCTCTTGCTTGTTAATTTCATAACATTTAGCTACTTTTGTTAATTAGTATCATTTCTATCAATGCACATAAAACCAGCAATTAATGAAATACAAAAGGGTACTTTTAAAATTGAGCGGAGAGAGCATAGGCGGATCTGACGGTTATGGAATCGATCAGGAGAGACTCTCCTATTATGCACATGAGATTCACAATGCTGTGTCTGTAGGTGTACAGGTAGCCGTTGTGGTTGGCGGTGGAAATATCTTCAGAGGCCTTGAGGGAACCGGGAAAGGTTTCGACAGGGTAAAAGGTGACCAGATGGGAATGCTGGCCACAATTATTAACAGCATCGGTCTTTCTGTTTTTCTAAAAAAAATGGGTGTTGATGCAGAAGTCTTTTCTTCCACACCTGCTGAACCGTATGCAAGATATTATAACCGTGATGCTGCGGTGGAGATTTTAAACAGGGGAGGTGTTTCAATTATTGCCGGAGGTACCGGAAATCCATTTTTTACAACCGATTCTGCATCAGCTTTGAGGGCTGCCGAGACCGGGGCTGGTGCTCTTTTGAAAGGGACAAGGGTTGATGGTGTATACTCAGCCGATCCGGAAAAAGATCCTAAGGCAGTGAAATATCCAAGGCTCTCATTCGAAAAGGTTCTTGATGACAACCTGAGAATTATGGATCAGACAGCTTTTACAATATGCAGGGAGAACCGTATACCTATTGTGGTGTTTGATGTTAACAAGAAAGGCAATCTGCTCAGAGTGCTCAACGGAGAGGAGATCGGATCTGTAGTATGTGACTAAAGAAAATTATTAAAATATTTATTATGGATATTGAAAAACAGAAAGAGGTAATTGCAACTGCCAGGGAGAAAATGCATAAGGCTATTCTGTTCCTGGAGGAGGAGTTAAAAACCTACAGGGCAGGAAAGGCTAATCCTGCAGTATTCAACAATGTGATTGTGGATTATTACGGCTCACCGACTCCTGTCCCACAGGTGGCAAGCATAACCACACCCGATGCAAAAACAATGATTATCCAGCCATGGGACAAAAAGATGATCCCGGCGATTGAGAAGGCAATTATGGCTGCAAATATCGGTTTTACACCCCAGAACAACGGTGAAAATATCCGTATTAATGTTCCCCCGCTTACAGAAGAGCGCAGGAAGGAGCTGGTGAAAAGATCCAGAACAGAAGGTGAAAATGCAAGGATCAGCGTAAGGAATGCCAGAAGGGACGGGGTGGAGCTGCTTAAGAAATATCAGAAGGAGGGTTTACCTGAGGATGTTGTAAAAGATGGAGAGATCACCCTCCAGAAAGAGACGGACAACTTCAACAAAAAAATTGACGAAATCCTGACAGCCAAGGAGAGAGAGATAATGACAGTGTAATGCGGCAGCAACTTTGAATAAGTTGGGGATGAAAAAAGTGATACATAATCTGTCACTGAGAATATTCATCCAGGTAATCATCCTGTTTGCTCTTTTTTCCTGTAAGAACACAACAATCGTGGGGCCGGCCGAATCTTACCTGCCGGTTGAGACCACATCTGCAATTTCCGAGCTGCCGGTGACCATAGAGGTTGACATTGCAACGCTGGAACACGCCCTGAACGACAACATGAAGGGGCTTCTTTATCAGGGAGAGAATCTCTCAGGACGGGATCTTTCGGTAAAAATCTGGAAAGCAGAAGATTTTTCATTCTTTGTGTTTAATAACGAGATTACCTACAAATTGCCCCTTAAGGTTTGGTCCAGATTTGGCTGGAGTACCAGAGATATTGGGATCAATCTGGGTGACAGATATGAAGCTCAGGGAGTTATCTCTCTGGTGTATAAAACTGCCATCTCCTTTGACAAAGAGTGGAACCTTATTCCAAAAACCCGCTCTGCAGGATATCAGTGGCTGGTTAAACCTACAGTCAAGGCTGCGGGGATATCAATTCCCGTAACTCCGGTTGCCGATATCGCCATCTCCTTTTTTGAGAAAAGTATAAATGGTCAGATAGACAAAATACTTTCTGAACAGGTTAATCTCCGGCAACATGTGAGCAGGGCCTGGGAGGAGCTTCAGAAACCGTTGCTGATAAGTGACACCAATAATATATGGCTCAAGATTAGCCCTTCGGGACTGATTATGACTCCACTTATTACAAAAGGGGGCAGGTTGATACTCTCCATGGCTCTCTCCGGAATGGTCGAATCCTTCGTAGGGGCATTTCCTCCGGAAAAGGAGAGCACCCCTTTACCTGAATTAAAATTTGTTGAGAGAGCTCCCGGAGAGTTTAATATTAATATTTCGGCAGATGTCACCTATGATAAGATCACTGAGATTGCAAAAAAGGAGCTGTTCGGGATAAATTATCATCAGGACGGGAAGATATACAGAGTTGAAGATCTCGCTCTTTACAGCAGTCAGGGAAGAGCGGTTCTGGCTCTGCAACTTGCAGGAAGTTATAAAGGTAAAATTTTTCTCACAGGCAGAATTGTCCACAACAGCGAGACTAACTCACTGGAGATTGCGGACCCTGACTTTGATATAAATACAAAGAATACTCTCCTGAAGAGTGCTGAGTGGTTACTGCACGGGAAAATACTCAGGATGATAAAACCTCTTTTGAACTACCCTCTGGAATCCGATCTCGCATATGCCCTGGATGAGGCCAATAAAATGCTTAACGGATATGTTGTAACACCCGGAATCTCTCTATCGGGAAAGCTTGACACTCTGAGCGTCATAGGGATAAACATGGTTCCCGGGGCTGTAAGGGTTGAGGCAAACTTAAAGGGAAATATTAAAGTCCGGCTTGGAGAGATTTGATAGTGTTGTCAGTTTTAACATTTTTGTTAGTTTTGTATCAAATGAATTGAAGAGCATCACTAAGAACACCCTCATTTTTATTGAAAGAAGCAGACCATTCAGAAAGTCAATTAATAGTGCATTTTGAAAATGCATTCAGACTCTATTTTCATAAAATCCATTTTATTGCCGGACACTATCTGAAGAACAAGGAACAAGCCGAAAATGTGGCTCAGGATGTTTTTACGACACTATGGGAGAAAAGGTATGAAGTTGACTTTTCAAGACCCATATTTCCTTACTTGACGGTTCTCACAAAAAACAGGTGTTTTAACATACTCAAGAATAAAAAAATTCAGCATAAATTCAGGGATAAAATTCAGAAAGAATCAATTCAATTAAAGATAGACCTTCTCAATAGCTCTTCAGAAGAAATACTTTTCGCAAAAGAGAGGGAGAAATTAGTTATGGATTCTATGGACAGGATGAGCGATAAAATCAGAGAAGCATTTCTTTTATCCCGGTTTGAAAATAAAAAATATGAAGAAGTAGCTGAGATTCAACAGGTGTCTGTAAAGACTATTGAATACAGAATAATGTCGGCTTTAAAGATCCTCAGGAAAGATTTTAAAGATTTTTTTACTTTTTTTTAGAGTATTTCGCTATATGATTGTGTATTTATTAAGTAAATAAGGAATGAAAAAACAAATATTGTTAAAATATATAAAGGGTAAAGCAACAAAAGAAGAAGAAGCCAAAGTTGTTGAATGGGTGAAACGTTCCCCTGACAATAAAAGATATCTGGTAGGGCTGAATAATCTTTGGTTGATAAACAGCATTCCGGATTCAACAGCCTCCGAGAGTGAAACAGAAAAAATCAGAATACTCACAAGGGGCAGACAAAGTATCAGGTTTAAAAAATTACTTTCCTATGCAGCAGTGACTGTGCTTCTGGTATCTCTTGGGGTGAATTTATTGTTAGTTAGCAAGTTAGGAGACAACAAGTCTCCTAATGAAAGAATACTGCTTTCTGAAATAAACGAGGATGATAAGGTCACAATTTATACGAATAAGGGAGTGAAGGGCTTTGTGACTCTTCCTGACAGTTCAAAGGTATGGCTGAATTCTGAAAGCAGAATTTCGTATCCTGCTAAATTCTTGGGTCATACAAGAGAAGTGATTATATCAGGAGAGGCCTATTTTGAAGTTGAGAAAGACAAAGAAAGACCAATGATAGTATCAACCGGGAAAAATTTCATCGTAGAGGTACTGGGGACCAGATTTAATATAAAAGCATACGAAGATGATAATTTTTCAGAAGCCACTCTTTATTCCGGAGAGATAAAAATAAAGACAGAATCCGGAAACAATAAAAAAAACCAGGAAATCCTCATGAAACCTCTGGAGACTGTTATAATAAGTAATAATGACATTACCAGCCTTACAAGGCAAAAAGATACCACAGTAAATGTGGAATGGAAAAAAGGCATTTTGATATTTGACAACACACCAATGAATGAGGTAATCAAGAAGATTGAAAGATGGCACGGAGCTACTTTTGCAATAAAGGACTCATCAGTACTCAATTACAGAATAACTGCCTCATTTAATTCCGAGTCTGCCATACAGATTATGGAGATGATAAGATATACATCTCCTGTCGATTATCGTATAGAAGACAATGTAATAAAAGTGTTCAGAAGATAATTGTTCCTTCAATTTTCTATTACGGGTTTAGGGGATTTTAAAAAATGGTTGTGGTACTACTAAACAACCTAATAAAAACAATTATGAAATTAAAATTGACTACAAACCCTGCAAAGTTCTGGGGGGTATTAGTTTTGATCTTTATTTTGTTTGTGGGGACAATGAATGCCCAGCAAATAAACCTTGATGTAAAAAACAAACCATTCAAGGAGGTGCTTAAGACCATTTCTGATCAGACAGAATATAAGTTTGTATATTCAGATGCACTTAAGGAGATCAACAGCTCAGTAACCGCATTGTTTAAAAACGCTTCTGTGAAAGAGGTTTTTGACTCGCTGTTTACCAAGAGGGGAATCTCCTATAAGATTACAGAAAAACAGGTGCTGCTTACCCCTGTAAATTTAGTTCCCTCCGACAAGAAAAATGCATCAGGAGGGTCGATGGAAAAACCATTTGAAAAAAAGACTATCACAGGAGTTATTACAGACGAGACAAAACAGCCGTTGACTGCTGTTACAGTAAGAAACTTTAACAGCAAATCCTATTCAGTGTCAAACGACAAAGGGGAGTATTCCATTGTGGCTTCTAAAGGAGATCGGTTGAATTTTTCAATTATTGGAATGGTTTCAAAGGAGGTTATTATTACAGGAGAGACTACTGTCTATAATATTGAACTTGTTCAGGACAATATTGCACTTAAGGATATTATTGTCGTAGGTTACGGTAGTTCTGCAAGAAAAGATTTTACCGGTTCTGTATCTTCTGTTAAAGCAGACGAAATAAGAACACTACCCTCCTTGAGTATTGACGATGCTCTCTCGGGAAGAGCTTCAGGTGTTGCTGTGGTAAAAGCAGACGGATCACCCGGAGGTGCCGTCCGTATGCGAATAAGAGGAGCTTCATCACTTGTGGGTGCAACGGATCCTTTATATATTATTGATGGCGTTCCGACGGAAGTAATGAATAATTATATTTCTTCTGTGGAGCTGGTAAATCCAACAGAGGCAGCAAACTATGGAGAAGATTTCAATAGTAGTATTTCCGGTAGTTTTGCCAGAGGGCTCAACAACCTTTCTGGATTAAATACCAATGACATAGAGAGTATAGATATATTGAAGGACGCTTCTGCAACAGCCATCTATGGATCTAAAGCAGCAAACGGAGTAGTTATAATAACTACAAAAAAAGGGAAGCGGGACAGTAAACCAGTATTGAATTTCAATTACTATTATGGTGTGAGCAATCCCATAAAGGAGAAAGTTCTGAATGCCCAGCAGTATAAAAATGCCCTTATCAAAGCAGCTCAAACTGCAATTGTTAATATAGATGCAAATTATGCAAGTCTCTCAGATCCTACGGCAAAAATGTATTTTAATATTTTTACAAATTCTAAAAGAACTAATGCAAATAAGTTGCTTAACACACCAGACTTCTTTGGCGATTCTGATACAGACTGGCTGGACCTGGTTCTAAGGCAAAGTGCCACTCATAATGCAGATATATCACTTTCGGGAGGAGGGCAGTCATCCCGCTACTACACATCACTTTCCTATACAAACCAGGATGGAACACTTATAGGGACTGATTTTCAAAGATTGTCAGGGAAAGTGAGCCTAGATAATGACATCACAAAAAAAGTAAGGATGTCTACAAACATTAACTTTGGATATACTAAAAACAATATTACCAACGGCCTTTACTCTCAGGCATTATATGCCCCGCCTGTTTTCTCTCCTTTCAATGAGGATATGACTTACTCCTCCCTTGGAGATCTCAGTTCAGACTATATGGGATTCCAAAATCCTCTGGCAGTAGCGAACTCTACAAATGAGGCTAAGACTTATATGCTCAAAGGGTCATTAGGTATTGAAGTTGACATTCTGCAGGATTTGAGATTCAAGAGTACTGCTTCAATTGATTTTAGCTCATATAACCAGCTCAATTATGTTCCAAGCTATGTCGATATAGGAGGTTTCTATGGCAGGGAAGATTCTCAGGGAGGTACAGGATCACAGGCACACTCCACAATAGCAAACACATTTTTTGAGAATACACTCACCTACGACAAAATATTCAATTCTGATCACAGATTAAATATGTTGCTCGGGACTTCATGGGAAGATAAGCAATCCAGCTTCTTTTCAGCAACAGGAGCAGGCTATCCGGATGATGATTTTCTTAATAACCTGAGTTCGGCAGCACAGGCAACTTCTGTTAAGGGTTCCAACCCTGCCAGCAGGAGCACGCTGCTATCCTTCTATCTTAGAATTAATTACGTTCTAAAGGAGAAATACCTGTTTACTTTTACCGGTCGAAGTGATGCATCGTCAAAATTTGGTCCTAAAAATAGGGTTGGCTACTTCCCCTCAGGAGCTATTGCCTGGAGATTATCAGAGGAAAACTTTTTAAAAGATGTCTCTTGGATAGATGAAATAAAATTACGCGCCAGTATGGGCAAAACAGGAACACAGAGGATAGGGGATCATATGTGGAGAACCCTATACAATGTTGGCTCATATGCTGATAAGAGTGCATTGATACCCGCTCAGTTGGGAAATAATGAAATTAAGTGGGAATCAACTGTCCAGAAGGATCTAGGCCTGGATTTTACATTGTTCAACCAAAGGATAGGAGGTACGATAGGCTATTATCATAAAATAACTGATGGGGCTTTGTTGAATATGACACCAGCTCCAAGTTCCGGATTTAATACAGTTGTCTATAACCTTGCAACAATCAGAAATGAAGGGCTTGAAATGGATCTTAGGGCAGACTTCATCCATACGCGGAACTTTACTTGGACAGGATCACTTAACATTGCCCGTAATATATCTAAAGTAATGAATATTGCAGGAGACGCATTTTCAGATCCTAACGACAGGGAAAACCTCAATCTGGGTACCAGCATAGTCAAAGAGGGAGAACCTCTGGGATTACTATACGGCAGAATTATCAAGGGGATTATTACCAATGAGGAGCAGTTAAATAACTATAAATCACAATTTACTGAAGTATTGCCTTCTGTGCATTATTGGATTTTGATGTTCCCTTCTTTGGGAATTGGATCATTTGAATATGAACTTGATGAAGGAATGCCCAAATTGGATATAATAGGTAATGCCAATCCGGATTTCTTTGGAGGATATAACAATACATTTTCATACAAGAATTTTGCATTGACGACTTTATTTACATTCTCTTACGGGAATGACCTAATGTATCAAAAAGATGTTAATGACATGAGTATGAGTTCACTGGCAAATCGCGGAGTGAGTGTACTGGACGGTTATAGTGAAACCAACACTTCATCCAAAAGGCCTATAAGTACATACGGTACTACAAATTTCCTTACGAATGCAAATATTTATGATGCTTCATACCTCAAGTTGAAATCTCTCTCTGTTAGCTACTCCTTTACTCCAAAAGTACTGAACAAACTTAAACTATCTGGATTATTAGTTTATATCAATGGTACAAACCTATTTACAATCACAAAATATCCCGGACCTGATCCTGAAGTTAGTGACGATCCCTCAAGTATTATCGGTGGGGGACGCGATATAAGTGCTTACCCAACAACCCGTACATATACTATGGGATTACGCTTGAGTTTTTAGGTTAAATAGATCATTATTTAAAATGAAAGAGATGAAAAAGATTATCATATTATTATGTCTGTTTACTGCGATTATTGTTAATACGAGCTGTGAAGATCAACTAAATGCATTACCTACACAGTCGAAAGTTGATGACAACCTGATTGTTGATCAGAAAAGTGCAGAAGTTGCACTAAACGGAGTGTACTATACCTATGCAATGTGCGGGAACGACTATTATGATGTTCCCAGCACCATGTGTTTTTTAGAGTATGAACTGTATCCTGCTATGTTGTCAGGGCTGGTAGGGTACTATCAGGGAGGCACACTGCAGTCCCATACTGTGACAGCAGAAGACTACTATACCTCAAATCTCTGGTCGGGATACTACAAAACACTTGCAGCGGCCAATGGCCTGATAGACCAGATAAGAAACAAACCCGATGAATGGTTCTCAGGGAGCAGAAAAGCTGAGATAACCGGGGAAGCATCCTTTATCAGGGCTCTCACCCATTATAACCTCATGCGCCATTTCGCACATTATTTTGACATTGATAGCCCGTATGGGGTACTGCTAAGAACAGAGGCGTTGAAAACCAGCAATATATCCAAATCAAGGAGTAGCGTTAAAGAATCTTACGACACCATTCTTGAAGATATTGAGACAGCAATAGAGAACTGTCCCACTACCAGCAACAACTTCTATGTGAATAAGTGGGTGGCAAAAGGTCTTAAAGTAAGAGTACTTATGATGAGAGGAGCAACAGGTGATTATGCAGAGGCAGCATCTATTGCCCAGGACATCATTCAATATGGGCCATATACACTTGAAAACAGCTTGAAAACACTTTTCAGAGAGAAAGGGCTGGTAAGTTCTGAGGTAATGTTTGCCATTAAGCCTAAGCCAGACCAAAATTACAAATGGTCAACCTATTATTATAGTAACAGGGTCGAATATCTTGCTACAACTACCTTAAAGAATCTCCTTGAAAATGACCCGAGGGTAGAGTGGATGATAGGAACGGATGGTGGAGATGGAAGTACATTGGAGGATGTGATGGGATCCGACAGGGTTGGTATTACAAAATACGGGCAATTAGGAAGTTCAAATGCAAACTGGGAGATTAATTACCAGATGAGACTCAGTGAGATATATCTATTGAGAGCAGAAGCACTTGTCAGATCAGGGGGGAACAAGACCGAGGCGAAAAACCTGCTTAAGACGATCATGGGGAAGGCGGGAATTACAGATTTTTCAGCTGTGGATGCCGCTGTAACAGATGAGGCAATTCTTACTCAGATATTTTTTGAAATGGAGAAAAACCTTGTATGCGAGTGTGGGCAGGAGTTGGATATACAGCTCAGAATGCCTGTTGCTGCAGTCCAAACTGTAAATCCGGCAATTGGGGCAAAAAACTATATGATTCTACCTATACCTGCCGATGAGTTCAGAAAAAATCCAGCTATTGGAGAACAAAATCCAGGATACACAAAGGAATAACTAAGTAAAATAATCTCTAGCTAAGGCAGGATTGCGAGATTTATGAAACCTCAAAATCCTGCCTTAACTTTTGATAATTAAACTTACAATCCCAAGAGAACATGTGGATCAATCGCCAGTTTTCTGCTCATTTCTCTGGCAACCTTTAATGTGGGTTCGCTGGTTCCGTTGATGTATTCGCTTATTCTGGAAGGGCTTACATCTAATAACTTAGCCAGTGTTTTCTGGTTCAGACCCATCTCTGCCATCCTTAGACGCAGGATTTCCGGGAGTGTGGGAGAAGAGACAGGTATATATTTTTCCTCGTAATCTGCCAAAAGGTTTGACAACAACTCCAGTTCAACATACTCCTTTGAGTATTCAGAAGTGTTGTTATCAACTACGGACAGAAGCTCTTCCACTCGTTCCGATGTCTTTTCGTATTGATCTCTGTTTTTAATACCTGCCATATTACAGTCATTATATTTTATCAGCATCTGTCTTTTCATAGTCGTTATGAGTCCCGATAAATCGGATATATACAGTTTTCATCCTGAATAAAACTATGGCAATTAAACGGAAACTGTTTCCTTTTATATTGAAAACAAACCTGTTATTACCAACAACATCTGACCGGTTAAATATTTTTCTTATATCTGCAAAGCAATTCCAGTCTGTCTTCTGAGTTTTCTTATACCACTCCCGGAGCGCTACATTAGCATCATTGTGTATTTCTGTGAACTCCCTGATTTTCCGGAATGTAATTATCCTCATGGCAAGATGCTTATTGTACAAATATACAACAAAATTCCATATAACAAAATTAAATTTTGTTATATGGAATTTTAACAAGGAATCTTGCCAGAAAAAGTTGCACCTTGCCACAGTTTTCGGCAAGTAACAAAGTATGTGATGCTTTATACATTCATCAATATATCAATAATATGCCGAAAACTGTGGCAAGGTCCCCCAAATTTTGTACTTTTATGTCCAAATAACCTGATATGACCGAATCCGCACGGCAGGGGAGCGATCCTCAATTGTGGGCACATTTCAAAAAAGGAGATAGGGAGGCCTTTTCCCGGATCTACGAATTGTATGTGGATGTTCTTTTTGCCTATGGTGCCAAAATCTCTGCCGACAGGGATATGGTCAAAGACTCTGTACACGAGGTCTTTCTTCAGCTGTACAAACAACGCAACAACCTTTCGGACATTTCGAACTTAAAATTCTATCTTTTCAAATCCCTCAAGAATATTCTGCTTAGGAGGATTAACAGGGAAAGAAGATTTTCTGAACTTTTCGGGCTCCGGATGAGCTCTCCTGAGTTCCATATAGAGTATTCGGTTGAAGAGAACATTATTCTGGATGAGCAGGAGAAGAGGGTGAAAGAGTATGTATTGCATCTGCTGGAAAATCTAAACAGCCGGCAGCGGGAAATCCTCTATCTGCGCTTTAATCAGGGCTTTAGTTATGATCAGATATCAAAGATCACAGGCATTGATGGAAACTCGGCCAAAAAACAGGTTTACAGGATTATGCAAAAATTAAGGGAGATTGCAGGCAAAGATTCATTGTCCCTTCTCCTGCTGTTTTTATAATACCAGTGCTACTTGTCCGGAGTACTGAGAAATTTTCCCAAATTTTTGTCCATTTTTTACATTTATTGTCCACCTTTTCTGTATTTGTGTCTCTTATTAATAAACACTCCTTGTGGAAGTAAATAATTACTGTGCCATAGTTAATAATTACTGCTATGAACCGTTTTATAAAATACCTCAATGACGAAAATTTTATCCGTCAGATCTGCAACAATGATCATGAGGATCAGCATAAAAACAATCCTGAGAAACAACATTTTGCCACCATGCTTAAAAAAATACTGACAGAACTGAATATTAAAGAGGCCCGTTTATCTGCGGCAGAGAAAGAGGAGATATTAAGCCGTTTATTGCATGACATTGATAGTTCCGGCAGTACAAACAAACGGATTTCCGGACAGAGCTTCAGAGCCTCGCATAGCTTCTTAACCTCAATAACAAAATATGCAGCGGCAGTTCTGATCCTGATTTCAGCAGGGGCCCTTGGATATATGCTTTGTCATCAGGAGAAGGATCAGTATACAAAATATTTCAGTCAGGAGAAACCGATCGAAACTTCCAACTCCACTCAATTAATTCTGGCTGACGGACGGGTAATTGACATTGACAGTAAAAATACAAATATTCAGTACAATCAGGGTAAGATCATCATCAACCGGAACGATACTCTTGCAATGGCAGAAGGAGGAAAAGAGGTCACCGACTGCCCTTCTGCAAGTGCCCTGAATCATGTGATAATACCTTATGGACGAACTGCCCGGTTGGAACTTCCGGACGGAAGTATCGTACATCTTAATGCAGGCACCAGTTTCAGTTATCCTCCTGTCTTCTGCAAATCCTCAAGGGATGTTCTGTTAAAGGGAGAGGCCTTTTTTGAAGTAATACGGGACGAAAAGAAACCATTCATGGTAAATGCAAACGATCAGGCTACAATAAAAGTACTGGGAACCCATTTTAATGTAAGTGCTTATGAGGATGAAAACTCTGTCAAAACAACCCTGGTTGAGGGTAGTGTAAAAGTATTGTCAATAATTTCAGGGAAATCAATGCAAATATCTCCAGGACAGCAGGTCGGAGCGGATAAAGAGGGAAATCTTAATCTGGAAAAAGTAAATACAGAGCAATTCACATCCTGGATAAACGGGGTGTTCCTTTTCGACAAAGAGAGCTTCAGTAGTATACTTAAACGGGTTGAACGCTACTATAATATCCGTTTTGCACTTGACGACGAGTCAAAAGGAGATATAAGGATAAGCGGAAAATTGAATCTGAAAGCAGAGATGGAAGAGATAATTGAAATTTTACAAACGACCTCTTCTACCTCTATAAATAATATAAAAGGAGGATATTATGTAGTAAAATAGAGATAGAAAACAAACCGGGAAATGCAGGAACATTCCCCGGTTCTTACCCGGCGTACGCGGCCGGGGGCAAAAGAAAAAATTCATTCACCTAATTCAAAAATATGAAAAAAAATTACACAAACCTATTCGTGTGTTATGGAAGACTTTTAATAAAGTCAACTCAAATTTTGAGAACGATTCATTTAATGCTGCTAATATGTTTGTTCTCTGCTTGGTGCAATCCCTCTTTTTCACAGGAGAAGAAAGTAAGCCTGAATCTGAAAAACGCCACTTTACAACAGGTTTTCGCAGAGATTGAAAAGCAAAATGATGTGGTATTCATATACCGTCAGGAACTTATAGATAATGCAAATAAGGTATCAATCACCTGTAAAGATGCAAATCTTAATGAAATCCTCAGGACTATACTCGCAAAAAGTCAGTTGAATTTCATTGTCAAAGGTAAACAGATTGTAATAACAACCTCAACCCCTTTACAAGCAGCAACTCCTAAAAACATAAAGATAACCGGCAAGGTGATCACCAGTAATGGCAGTCCGATACCAGGAACAGCAGTGATAATCAAGGGTTCTCTCAAGGGGACAACCACTGATTCAAACGGAGAATACTCCATTGAAGTGCCTGAAAATGCGATTCTTATATTTTCATTTCTGGGTTATCAAAAGCAGGAGATTGCTGTAAGAGGAAAAACTGTAATTGATGTAGTGCTTACGGAAGAGGCAGATGTTATATCAGAAGTTGTTGTTACAGGAATTTTTACCCGCAAAAGAGAGGATTTCACCGGATCGGCATCAACCTTCAACAGGGATGAATTAAAAGCCATTGGTAATACTAACATAATTCAAAGTCTCAAAACCCTTGATCCATCTTTTGCTGTCATTGAAAATAATTTAACCGGTTCAGATCCTAACAGATTGCCAAATGTGGAAATAAGGGGCAAATCGAGCATAATTGGAGTCAAGGATGAATTAGCTGAGGATCCTAATCAGCCATTATTTATTTTAGATGGATTTGAATCATCCTTAAGGGCAATATTTGATCTGGATATGGATAGAATTGCATCTATCACAATTTTAAAAGATGCTGCTTCAACCGCAATATATGGTTCAAAAGCAGCAAATGGAGTAGTAGTTGTAGAGACAATTAAACCTGTTGCAGGCCAATTGCGGTTTTCGTATAACGGCTCATTTAATGTGTCGATACCAGATTTATCCAGTTATAATATGATGAATTCAGCAGAAAAGCTTGAGTTTGAAAGACTCGCAGGGAGATATAATTTAGGAACCAGCTGGACCGCAGAAAAAGATGTTCTGATGAATCAATTGTATAATGAAAAACTACAGGATGTTGCAAGAGGTATCAATACTTATTGGTTGTCGGAACCTTTAAGAATAGGGATCAATCAGAAACATTCGATTTATGCACATGGAGGAGAAGGAGGCTTTACCTTTGGTTTGGGAGCTGTTTATAATGGAATTACAGGTGTCATGAAAGCTTCCAAAAGGAATAATATATCAGGGAACTTAGATGTTAATTACAGAATTTCAAAGTTC